>DATFYV010000097.1:0-10626 GCA_035314845.1 Candidatus Acidiferrum sp. | reverse complement strand
CCTGCCCAATCCTATCAACGCGCTAGTGCGCGGAAGTGTGCGATTTATCAGCACCAAGGTTCCCGCCACTCCGCGAACGACCTTCAATCTTGGACAAATCGAAGGTGGCACGAGCATCAACTCGATCCCTTATGAAGCACGGCTTAAAGTCGATATCCGAAGCGAGAGCGAGCAGGAGCTTACGCGTCTGGAAACCGCATTGCGCGACTGCATTGCGGCCGGCGTGCGCGATGAAATGGATAACTCGCGTGACCGCAGCAAAGGGAAGTTGGATTTTAAAGTGGAACTATTGGGCAGCCGGCCCGGTGGCGAGTTGCGCCAGGATTCGCCTTTGTTTGCGGCATTAAGAGCTGCTGACGAGTACGTGGGCAATCCGTCTCGGCCGGAGCGATCCAGCACCGACGCGAATATTCCGCTGTCCATGGGTATCGACGCCATTTCGATTGGAGCCGGCGGCAATGGCGGCGGGGCGCACTCGTTACAAGAGTGGTACGACCCGTCTGGACGCGAGATTGGGCTGCAGCGGGCGTTGTTGACGCTTTTGGGCGTTTCGGGAATTGCAAGCGGGGCCGCGCGATGATCGGAGCGGCAGAACGCTCCACGGTCAGGGTTGTTCCCGCATCTGGACAAGCTAAGACCCAGCCGCGACAGATTTCATTCCTCGCGCTGACCTGCGTGGGATTCCTCGCACTAACCTTTGTTTCGGGGCCGCTTCACGCGCAGGAATCCCACACCACGCTTTATCTGCACGGGCGCATTTATACGAACGATCCAGCGCATCCGTGGGCCAGCGCGATGGCGGTGCGCGACGGCAAAATTGCGTGCATCGGCGACATTTCCATGGTGATGCTGGACTGTGCGACGGGCGAAACTCCCGAGACCGTTCAGCTGAATAATCGGTTTATTATGCCCGGCTTCAACGACGCGCACCTGCACCTGGGCGGCGCGGCCATCGACAAACTTTCCGTCCAGCTTAATGGCGTAGCAACCATTGAGGAACTGCAAAAGCGCGTGGCTGCCAATGTGGCGCAACACAAAGAAGGCGAATGGATCACCGGCAGCGGCTGGGACCATACATTGTGGGCGGACAGGGCTTTTCCAACGCGCCAGGAACTTGACGCAGTTTCTCCCAACAATCCCGTTTTCCTAACGCATATCTCCGGGCACGTGGCGGTCGCCAATTCCGCCGCGCTGAAGATAGCAAATATCGTCAAAACCACAGCCGATCCTGCGGGCGCGAAAATCGAGCGCGACGCCAACGGCGAAGCTACCGGCATGCTGCTCGAAGACGGCGCCATGCATTTGGTCCGGACAAAAATTCCCGAACTGACGCCGGAGCAAATCCGGCAAGGGCTGGAGATGGTACTGGCGGACGTGGCCAAGAATGGGATTACCAGCGTGCAGGATAATTCCGACTGGGAATATTTTGCGCTGTACCATCAGTTGAAAGAGGAAGGGAAGCTCACTGTGCGCATCACGGAGTGGCTGCCCTTCGATGCGGCCATCGGTGATTTACGCAACATGCGGGCCGAAGGCGGGGTAAGCGATCCGATGCTGCGCACCGGCATGCTCAAAGGATTTCTGGACGGCGCGCTGGGCAGTCACACCGCGGCGTTGCTGGCTCCCTACAGCGATGATCCGACCACCAGCGGAATTCTGACCGCGAATGTAGACGAGTATCGCAAGATGGCGATTGAACGCGACAAAGCGGGCTTCCAGATTGGCTTCCATGCCATCGGCGACAAGGCCAACCGCGCTGCGCTGGATATTTTTGAAGCCGTCGAAAAAGTCAATGGGCCGCGCGACCGGCGCGACCGCGTCGAGCACGCGCAGGTCATCAGCCCGGAGGATCTTCCCAGATTTGCGGCGCTAAAGGTTATTGCCAGCATGCAGCCCAGCCACGAAACCACCGGCATGCGCTGGGCCGAGCAGCGCCTGGGCCCCGAGCGCAGCAAAGGCGCCTACGCCTGGAGCTCGCTGCAAAAATCCGGTGCCCGCCTGGCGTTTGGAACAGACTACGACGTCGAAGTGCTGAGCCCGTTTCGCGGGCTGTATGCGTGTGCCACTCGCGCGCTTCCCGCGGATGAGGCGGCAGTTGACGCCGTCGGCGCCTGGCAACCGCTGGAAAAAATCTCTCTTGAGGACTGCATTCGCGCGTATACCGCGGGATCCGCTTACGCCGAATTCGCGCAAGGTAAAAAGGGCGAACTGAAAGCCGGCGAGTACGCGGACTTCATTATTTTGAGCGCCGACCTGACAAAAAGTCCGCCAGCGCAATATTCCAAGACCCAGGTGCTGGCCACTGTGGTTGGGGGGCGCACCGTGTATCAATGGGCGCCCTGAGCGCGGTGGGTGGTTGCCCTCTCCCACGCGATCACGCGGTGGCCGCCACAGGAGCCTCCGGTAAGGTTTAACGCAATTAGGAAGTTTCCCGTGGCAGCGGCGCGTGGCAAGCGGTGGTAACATGCCTGCATCATTTCCGCGTAAATGGACGGAGGTCCATGGGTACCGAAAAAGCGTCAGCGATTGCGGCCATAAGGAAGACGGAACCCGTTGCCAGCGTCCGGAATGACTGGAGCCGCCAGGAAGTTGAAACCATCTATCGCACCCCGCTCCCGGAATTGCTTTTTCGCGCCCAGACGGTCCACCGGCAATTCCATGAAGCGGATCGCATCCAGACCTGCCAGCTGATTTCCATCAAGACTGGCGGGTGTCCCGAGGACTGCGCCTATTGTCCGCAGAGCGCGCATTACGATGCGGGCGTTGCGCGGGAGGGACTACTCGATCCTGAGCATGTCATCGGCGTGGCGCAACAGGCAGCCGCCCGCGGCGTCACCCGCTTTTGCATGGGTGCAGCGTGGCGGCAGGCGCCGCAGGGCAGGGAATTTGAGAATGTGCTGGAGATGGTGCGCGGCGTTTCCGCGTTGGGCATGGAAGTTTGTTGCACCCTGGGGATGCTCACCGACGGGCAGGCTATGCAACTGAAAGATGCCGGGCTCACGGCCTACAACCACAATTTGGACACCTCGCCGGAATTTTACGGCGCGATCATCACCACGCGCGTCTACGAAGATCGATTAAAAACACTGGCGGCGGTGCGCCAGGCGGGCATCACCGTTTGCTGCGGCGGAATTTTGGGCATGGGCGAGCGCGAGGCGGACCGCATCGGGCTGTTGCATCAGTTAGCCTCGCTGGCGCCGCATCCGGAGAGCGTGCCCATCAATATGCTGGTCCGTGTCGAAGGAACTCCGCTCGCCTCCATGCCTGCGCTGGACCCGCTGGAAATGGTGCGCGCTATTGCTACGGCTCGCGTGCTGATGCCGGCTTCGCGCGTTCGTCTAGCCGCTGGACGCAAGCAACTCTCGCCCGAGGCGGTTACCTTGTGTTTTCTCGCCGGCGCCAATTCCATTTTTGTCGGTGAAAAGCTTTTGACCACTCCCAATCCCGAACCGGATGAAGACGAGCGACTGCTCCTAAGTCTGGGTCTGAAACCCCTGGAGTCGCATGCCGTCTGAGTTCCAGCGGAAGTTTACCGGCGAGTTGCAAAGTGGCCTGCGCAACTTGAGAGCGCAAGACCAGCGGCGCACACTTGCGGAAGTCGCCGGTATTGATCTTTGCTCCAACGATTATCTGGGCTTGGCTGCACATCCCGCCCTTCGCGAAGCCGTGTTGGAGGCACTAACCACTGCTTCGCGCGTCGGAGGTACTGCTTCGCGCTTGCTCTCCGGACAAGCTGCTATTTGGGACCAATTGGAAAGTGAGTTTGCGGAATTTTGTGGCAGCGAGTCAGCGCTGTATTTCGGCAGCGGATATGCGGCCAACATCGGACTGCTGGCTTGCGTGGCCGGACGCGACGACATTATTTTTTCGGACGCCTTGAATCACGCCAGCTTGATTGACGGCATACGGCTTTCCGGCGCGCGCAAATGTATTTACGCGCATCGTGATCTCAACATGCTGGAGTCCCTGTTGCGGGAAACCCGGGGCCAGGGCGGCCGCAAGCTGATTGTCACGGAAACCGTGTTCAGCATGGACGGCGACGTGGCCCCACTGCGCGAGATTTTTTCGCTCGCGGAACGATACGGCGCCGGGGTGATTCTCGACGAAGCGCATGCTACCGCTGTGCACGGTCCAGAGGGCCGCGGCCTTGCGGCACACGACATCAACACGGAAAACATCGTGGCCGCCGTGCATACTTGCGGGAAGGCTTTGGCCGGCGCTGGAGCGTTCGTGTGCGGCAGCGCGCTGCTGAAAGAACATCTTATCAATCACGCGCGCTCATTTATATTCACCACGGCGATGCCACCATACATGGCGGAGCAGATTCGTGCCGCGCTCCGTCTGGCAAGAGGAATGGACGCGGAGCGCGCCGCGCTGCAGGAAAACGCCCAGCGGCTGCGCGCGGCGTTGCGCTCACAAGGTTTGGATACCGCGGGATCTGCAACGCAGATTATTCCCGTAATCCTCGGCGAAAACACCGCCGCCCTTTCTGCGGCGGATTTTCTGCGACAGCGCGGATTCGGCATCCGCGCCATTCGCCCTCCCACGGTAGCGCCGGGCACTGCTCGTTTGCGGCTCTCGCTTACCGCCGCCATCGCGGAGAGTGAGTTAACGCGTCTCGCCGAATCTCTGCAACTGTGGCGCGCTTCACAACCGCAGCCAGTGGCGGCCGGGGCGTCCGCGGGAAACTCATGAGGCATCACTTCTTCGTTACCGGCACTGATACCGGCGTGGGCAAGACCACGCTTTCGGCGCTATTGTGCGCCGCGCTGGACGCCGTCTATTGGAAGCCCATCCAAACCGGCACCCTGGAGGGCTCCGACCGTTCCACGGTGATGCGCCTCGCAGGCATCGGCACGGACCGCACCCTCGACGAAGTCTACCAATTCGTTCCTCCGGTATCGCCGGACCTCGCCGCGCGCTGGGCCGGCGTGGAAATCGATCTCGCGCGCATCAACATGCCCACTAGCTTGATGAACGACTGGCTGGTGATTGAAGGCGTGGGCGGCGTCCTCGTGCCAATTAATCCAAAACAGTTTGTGCTGGACATGATGGCCAAACTAAAACTGCCGGTAATTCTCGCCGCACGCAGCAGCCTGGGCACCATCAATCACACGCTTTTGACGCTGGCCGCGCTGCACGCTGCGGAGTTGCCCGTGCACGGCGTGGTGCTTATCGGCGACCAGAACCGCGAAAATCGCGAAACCATTGAACGCTTTGGCCACGTCCGCGTCATCGGCGAAATTCCGCGGTTGCCAAACTTACACCGCACCGCGCTAATGCAGGTGTTTCTCAACCATTTTGACCGCGCGGCGTTTTCGCAATAAATTCCGCGATGCATTCTTCGCTGCGCATCTGGCATCCCTTTACCAATTCCGCGCTGGACCCGCCACCGCTGCACGTCGTTCGCGCTGAAGGAGTCTGGCTGTACACCCAGGACGGCCGGCGTATCCTCGACGCTATTTCTTCCTGGTGGGTGAATCTCCACGGACATGCCAACCCGCGAATCGCCGCCGCCATCGCCGCGCAAGCGCAGAAACTGGAGCACGTAATTCTCGCCGGATTTACGCATGACGCCGCCGAAGAACTGGCGTCGCGCTTGGGCAATTGGGTTCCGCCCCCGCTCACGCAAATGTTTTTTTCAGACGATGGCTCGACCGCTGTGGAAGTGGCCATGAAGCTGGCCGTCCAGCATTTCAGCAACCAAGGCCGTCCACAGAAAAAGGAAATCGTTGCACTAGCCCACGGCTATCACGGCGACACCGCGGGCGCTATGTCCGCTAGCGACGACTCGCCGTTCACCGAGCCGTTCCGCGGCATGCGATTCCCCGTGCATCGTGTGCATTCCGCGTATTGTTATCGTTGCCCGGTGGGATTGAAGCGCGAGTCCTGCCACATTCAATGCGTGCAGCAGCTCGAAACGCTGCTCGGCGAACGCAAAGAGCAAATCGCCGCCGTAATTGTCGAACCGCTGCTGCAGGCTGCCGGCGGCATGATCGTCCATCCTGTGGAATTTCTGCAAAGGGTTCGCAAGCTGTGCAGTGAGCATGGCGTTTTGCTGATTGCCGACGAAGTCCTAACCGGCTTCGGACGCACGGGAAAAATGTTTGCCTGTGATCTGGCCGGAGTTGTGCCCGATTTGATGTGCCTCTCGAAAGGCATCACCGGCGGATTTATGGCCATGGGCGTGACCCTGTGTACCGAGGAAGTGGCCGCCGCCTTCCATGGCGAAAATCGCGCGCACACCTTCTATCACGGCCATTCCTATACCGGAAACGCCCTGGCCTGCGCGGCGGCTAACGCCAATTTACAGATTTTCGCCGACGAACCCGTCTTCGACCGCATCGCCACTATCGCGCGCATCACCGGCGAGCGCTTGGGCCAATTCCGCGATATGCCGCAAGTGGGCGACACGCGCCAAATCGGCACCATAGGCGCCATCGAGCTGCGCGCCGACGATCCGGGCTATCTTTCCACCATGCGCCCGAAGCTCTACGATTTTTTCCTCGAACGCGGCGTGCTGCTCCGCCCACTCGGTAACGTCGTGTACGTCCTCCCGCCCTACGTCATCAGCCCGCAAGAATTGCATCGCGCGTTCGATGTGATCCAAGAAGCCGTCGAAACACTATTCTGAAACCCGCACTCTGCTAAAATCTCGCATCACAATTTAAGGAGCCGCGTTGCACAAGCTCAACGCCTGGAAACAAAAGATCATTCTCTTCGCCGGCTCTCTGGGCGCGCCCGGACTGTTCCTGATTTCTTTTCTCGATTCCTCGGTGCTCAGCTTTCCCATTATCAACGATCTGTTGCTGATCGATCTGGCGATCCAAACTCCCGCACGAATGCTGCTCTACGCTGCCGCTGCTTCCTTGGGCTCGGTGCTGGGTTGCGTGCTGCTGTATTTCATCGCGCGCAAAGGCGGCGAGGCATTTTTTCACAAAAATGCCGGAGTGCACGGCCCCGCCGTCCGCCACTGGGTAAAGCGAAACGGCTTCGCTGGCATGCTGGTTGCGGCGCTGTTGCCGCCGCCAACGCCCTTCAAAGTATTTGTTTTTGCCGCGGGAGTTTTTGAGGTGCCCATCGCCAGTTTTACGCTGGCGATCAGCATCGCGCGCCTGTTGCGCTATTTCACCGTGGGCTATCTGGCTGTCAGATTCGGCCACGAGGCCCTGCCTTACCTGGCGCAGCACAAACTGCAAGTTGCGATCGGTCTGCTTCTATTCGTGGCGCTCAGCTATCTGCTCTCGCGTCTAATTTTGCGCCACCAGCAGGAAGCTCCGCCGCAATAGCAAAATTGCTTACCGCGGAACGCCAAGTTAGTCCCGATTTCCGTCTCTACTGCGCTGCCCAAACAAGGTTTTGCGATACCACGCGGTTCGCCGCATCCAGATGAATGGTCGCCAGCACTTCGCGATTCGTCTCCCCCGCCGCCTGGTAACGTAAATCGCGGAGCTGCACGAGCGTTCCCGTTCCCGTCGTTTCGACCGAGGCCTTGGGAAATCGTGCCGCACGCAAAAGGCTTTCCGCCGCTGCCGTTTTTCCCGCCGCATCCAGCGCCGCCGATGGCTGCGGCTTAAACAGGGCTTCCGCCTTCTCCGGGTCGAAGGATGCCCCGGGGCCTTCTGTTACTGTCATCAGATGCAACGCGCTCTCGGTCTCTACGACGCCATGCCACGCGAAGGGTGAAAGCGATTCCGGAAATGCACCCACGCGCTTGGGAACCTCGCTCCGATAAGAGCGTGCGTCCATTCGCACCAGGGCGTTGCCATGAAAATCCGCGCGCATGCCCACGTAGAGTGCGATGATTGCAAATCCGATGCACGCTCCAATTCGTCCGCGTGGCCGCTTTTCCCGCGCGCCGATCTCCGAGCTGACCAAATGCAATAGTTCAGGAAACAGTAACGCGCCCAGAAGCACGGCGATAACCACCGGATCGACATTTGGCTCCCAATCCATCGCCAATCGCCGGGCCGAAAACGGCCACAACACCGCCGCGCCCTCCCACCCGCACACATCCAGCAGCAGATGCAGCAGTCCAGCGGCCAACGTCACCACGAAGGCGGACAGCACAGAGAATCTCTCAAGCAGGGAGTTATTTGCCATCCGCCGGTAGCCCGCCGCGAACGCCGCAGCCACCACCAGCATCGCAAGCAGGGAATGAGCGTATGTGTGATGCCACCCCAGCCAAGCCGCCGCGCCAAACCAGGCGCTCGCCAAGTCCACATCCGCAATCACGCCCGCGGCCACCGCGGCGATCCACAACTCTTTAGGCGCGCGCGGCCATCCGGCCCGCACCAGCGCAAGCGAAGCCAATCCGTGCGTTAGAATATTCATGAGCGTTTCAGGATTTTTTGACTGCCGCCGTTTTGTCCAGGGTCAGGCGGCGTTCGCGGCCTTCGCAGCGTGTCCCAGCGCCTTCGACGTGGCCATCCGCGGCACCAGCAACTTTAGCGCGCGTGGCACAATCTTGAATTCCACCGGCAGGCGTCCCAGCGATTCGCCATCGATCTGCGCATAAACCGGCTTGTCGTCCAGCGGCTCGCACACCACCGAATCGGACTTGTAAAAATGTACGCCCTCGGTGCCGCGCAATTTTTTCATCCACAGCGACGGCAGGTAACTTACATATTTGAGGCCGCTCTGCGTCGTGAGGGTCATGATCTCGAAGCGATCTTCATACAAGTCTGCTTCCGTGGTAATCATGAACGGCCCGCCGTAATTTTTCGTGCGCCCGACGACCACCAGCGTAGCGTCGATTGTCCGCCCGTCGGCCACCACGCGGAAATGCGGGTACTTGTAACGCAGCAATTCGCGCATCCCTTGCCACCAATAGGCCAGGATCCCCACGCGCGCCTTCAATTCCAAATCCACGGAATAGACGATCATTCCGTCCGGACCAGCTCCGGCCACGCTCAAAAAATATTTCTTTAGTTCCGGCTGCTGAAGAGGCGTCGCCAACCCCAGCGCAATCTCTTTCACTTCGCCGTACAGCAGCTTCTTGGTGGCGCCGCGAATGTCCCAGGGAATGCCCAATTCTTTAGCCAGAATGTTGGCCGTCCCGCCGGGCAACAGCGCCAACGGCACGCGATGCCCATTCTGCTGTCCCGCCAGCCCGTTCACCACTTCGTTCAGGGTGCCATCGCCGCCGCAGGCAATCACCAGTTGGCGCCCTTCCAGATTCGCGCGGCTGGCAATTTCCGTAGCGTCCCCCGGGCCGCGCGTCTCCGCCAAGTCCGCCTCGATGCCCCCGGCCGCCAAAATTCGCCGCGCCTCGTCGAGCAGCCGACGCCGCCCGCGCCCGCCACTGCCGGCGTTCGGGTTGTGAATCAACAGTGCGTTTCGCAGGTCGGCGGTCATCGTGTGCCAGTGCTCCTAGCCATACTCAAACCTCCATTCTATATAATATGGGCGGAATCTCAGCTATCGTTTCTCTAATAAATTGTTAAGGATTTCCCAAGGATCGCTCATGGCCAAGCCCGCTCCCGCCGCTGTCAAGAAACAGATCGCCGAGCTGCGCGAAAAATTGCGCCACCACGAATACAAGTATTACGTGCAGGATGACCCGGAGATTTCCGACGCCGCCTACGACCGCCTGATGTCCCGCTTGAAGGAACTGGAAACCGCCTATCCCGAACTGACTACCGCGGATTCGCCCACCGTGCGCGTCGGCGGTACCCCTCGCGCAGGTTTTGAAACCATCCAGCATTCCCGGCCCATGCTTAGCCTCGACAATTCCTATTCCTACGAGGATCTGCGGGAGTTTGACCGCCGCGCCCGCGAAGTTAGCGGTCAGGAAAAAATCGAATACGTCGCCGAACACAAATTCGACGGCCTGAGCATCTCCCTGCAGTACGAGGATGGCGTACTTGTCCGCGCGGTCACCCGCGGAGATGGCCGCACCGGCGAAGATGTCACCCTGAATGTCAAAACCATCCGCTCCGTCCCGCTCCTCCTCGATGCCTCCGTGCTAAAGAAGGCTCGTTTACCGGGCACCTTCGAGGTGCGCGGCGAGATCGTTATGCCGCGCAAATCCTTTGAAGAGCTAAATCGCCAGCAGGAGCTTTCCGGCGGAAAAATCTTTGCCAATCCACGCAACGCTGCCGCGGGAGGCGTTCGCGTTCTCGATCCCTCCATCACCGCGAGCCGCCGTTTGGAATTCTTCGCTTACTACCTGACCGTCGCTGGCAAAGCCCCGTTCCCCAAGCATTCCGAATCACTCGAGGCCCTGAAGCACGCCCGCTTTCGCTCTTCCGCCGACTGGAAGCTGTGCAAGGGCATCGATGCCGTGGTCGCCTACTGCGAAACTTGGGATCCCCTGCGCGACAAACTGGCCTATGAAATCGACGGCGTGGTAGTGAAAGTAAATTCCATCGCCATTCAGAACGAACTCGGCTTCACTGCCAAGGCCCCGCGCTGGGCCATCGCCTACAAATATCCCGCGCGCCAGGAAACAACCGTGGTGAACGATATTCAAGTGCAGGTCGGGCGAACCGGCTCGCTTACGCCGGTGGCATATCTCGAGCCGGTACAAGTGGGCGGAGTTACCGTGAAGCGTTCGACCCTGCACAACATGGACGAAATCAACCGCCTCGGCGTGCAAATCGGCGACACCGTTTTGCTCGAGCG
>DATFYV010000096.1:0-2945 GCA_035314845.1 Candidatus Acidiferrum sp. | reverse complement strand
GTTTTTCGCTGTGGCGCCCACGCTCTTCCAGCAGGCCACGTATGCAAAAGGCTTAGAATTCCAGCGCGCCGTATGGCTGCGCAGCGCCAAGCCAGGCGAGGCGCCGCCGGCGAGCCTGATGGCGGCGACCCCGCCGCAACTCCCACCTCAGCCAGCTCCGCAGCAGCCAGCCAATCAAAACCACGCGGCCAACCCGCCCGCGCCAGACCCCGTGCCGGACGCCATGCAACTCGTGCCCGACATCGTTCAGATGGTTTGCCACGGATTCGATACCAAGTGCACCGGAGATGAAACCGCCGCCGCGATTGTCTTCAATTTCCGCGAGCATATTGAGGCCGCGGGAATCGACGTCATGCTCGCAGATGCGGAATCAGTTAAGCAGCTGGTCGAAGGCAACCAGCTCATGAAACAGCGCTCCACGCACGCCAAGTGGCCGCAGTTCCAGGAGGAATTTCTTGAGTACATGGCGGATCGTTTCGGGACCGCCGACGCCGACAAGCAACCAGCCGGACCGCAACCAGTCGCATGAAAACGGAGCGCAGCGAATGGCGCGACGGCCTGTCCGGCATCATCGGGCCCGCAGACTTTGAGCGTATGAAGATTCTCGCGCGGGCGCAGGGTTTCGAGTTGCCCAACAAAAAAGCCGTCTGGAGAATTCTCTATTTGGCGGACGTGTTTCGCGGTATTCTGCGATTGTCGAAAATTCAGCGCGAAAAGGAGGTCGCGGAGATTACGCCAGAGCAAAAACGGCCACGCGATTGAGGCGTGGCCCACGCAAGGAAGGGTACAACCAGCACTCATCTTAACTCCGCACACACCACATCTGCAAATCGTTCACATCGGCCGGCGCATCTGCCTGATAGAGCTCCAGCATCAGCTCCGTGCTCATCTGCTCGACTGCATCCAGTCGATTGGACCGCCGCGCACTTTCAAGAAGTTCCATCGCCCAGGAGTAAAAACTGAGTTTTTCCATTGCGGAAAACTACACCAGCGATGCCGCACAGTCTGTTCACTTTTGCTCACAAAATTACTTTCGTAACCTTGCCGCACGTTACCCCACCGCGCCTAGAATAGAGACAGGTCTTATGCAGCCGCGCCAAAAATCGACGATAGCGCCCAGCCCGCCCACCCGCACAATGGTGGAACGAGTGTTCGACTACATGGAGACGCAGGCGCGCAAAATACCCACCCACGTAAAACCTGTGGAAATCCACGCGCAAAAAAGCGCCTAACCCAATCGTTACGCGGGTTTTGTCATCGGATTACTTTTCCCTTGACAAGTCATCGGATGACGTTTAGAGTCATTCCCGATATGGCAAAACCAAAACAACAGAAATGCGCCGCCCGCGACTGCGATGTCAGGTTTACGCCTGCGAAGCCGTGGCAGAAATTTCACCACGTTCGCTGCAAAAACAAGGAACTTCAGGCCCGGCGCCGCGAGCGGCAGAAAGCAGCCACAGTATGAGTCTACTCGATCAAGCTATGCAGTTTAGATACAAGTCCAAGACTACAGCTGTTTTCACTAATGAAGAGATTGAACTGGCGATCGCTTGGGTACGCGGGCAAGTAACTACCCGGCAACTAGGGCACGCGATTGGGTTAAAATCGCCTTACAGCAACGCTCCATACTCGTGGGTTGCAACGCGACTCAGAGAAGCCTTCGCCAGAAAGATGCTGCCATGAGCGAGTGCACCTACACCCCGCCAACCGCAGAGCACACACCAGGACCGTGGAGCGCAGAAGAATGGACTTCGCGCGCTCGCACGACAGTTCTAGCCCCCATTGAAGGGGTAGCCGGTGGAATCGTAATTGCCGACTGCGGCCCGTCTCGCTCTGGATACTGCGATTCCGAAACTGAAGCAAATGCCCGCCTGATCGCGGCTGCGCCCGACATGCTGGAAGCACTTAAAGAATTTGTGGCTTATAGCGAGTGCCACTGTGCCGAGCCAGAGTGTCCACCTTGCGCGTACTGCATGGCCGAACAGGCGATAGAAAAAGCGGAGGGAGTTCATGCCTGACTACATGGAGACGCCCACCTACACCATCACCCTCACCGAGGCCGAGCGCACCGCCATGGCGAAAGTCTTAGGCGCCTTCGTGACCAAACTGATCAACGCGCCCGTTTTTGTGGAATCCGCATCCGGGGGCACCAGTGCTGCCCGCGCTGTGCTTGCGCCCCCGCCAACCCCAGCGGCCGCCGCTCCGACTCCTCCTCCCGTCACGGAGCCGCGCGACCGCTGGGCCAGGGACAAGAAAGGCAACGAACTGGCGTACCCGGAAGATTGCGTGATGCACGAGATTCTGATCTGGAAAGCCGAACTGAAGAAGCCTTATAACAAGCCGGACGGAAAACAATTCCTCAAAGTCACGTGGCAATCGCAGGAGTCGGGTTACGTGGACGCGCGCTGCTTCGATACGCAGCTCTTCCCGTGGATCATCGGGCAAATCGGCAAGAAAATGACGCTGTACTTCGTGAAGTCTGGCGAATATCTCAATATCGTCGGAGTAAGAGCATGATTCTCTATCTCTTCGGCATTACCACCTCCGTACTGCTCGGACTCGCCGCCCTATTCGCCGCCGCCTATCTCGTAGCGCTGGCGCGTGCGGAACGCCACCAGCCCAACCCGATCCAGCAATTCACCGCCGCCGATTGGGATGACGAATGGGATTACTACACTTCGCCGCTCCATGAAACCGACGAAGAAGACACCGCCGACTGAGGAACCCGTGAGCGCCAACAGTTTTCAATTCGAGATCGACTTCACCGCGCGCCGCCCGCCCAATGTGCAGGAAGCAATCGCCGCCGGCATGAAGGCCGCGGACGAACACGCCGACGGACGCTGGAAACACTGGTTTGATTCCTGCGTGCTGGCCGCCGCGCTGAAAAAGGCCGAAATCACATCCGACGATGTTCTGACCGAAATCGAAGCGCTGCCCAACCCGCC
>DATFYV010000095.1:0-3517 GCA_035314845.1 Candidatus Acidiferrum sp. | reverse complement strand
CGGGCAAATAGTCCGGCAGTTTTCCGGCATGTGCAGCGCGCAGGGCATATTCGCGGCGGGCCAGCAAGGCTCGTTGCCGCGGCGTCAAAGCGCGGTGCAGGGTGGCGAGAAATTCCAGGAAGCCGTGCGGCAGATCACGCGCGGCATCGAACCCCGCCGGAGCGGTGTTCACGGGCATCAGGCGAGAGGCCTGTGCCGCGGGCATTGCGGAGAAGGTAGCCATGGAGGGTGTCATTGTCCATTTCCGGCGCACCAGGCGCCGAGCGGTCTGGCGTCCACGCACCCGAGTAGTTCTGGGCAAGTGGAGCGCCACACGTGCGATCGGAGGTCATTGGTAAGCGTCCTGTATTCAATAGGATGGTCCAAGGCTCCCGGGCGTACGCCGCTAGTATCCGCCAGTCGCGCAGCGCTGGATAGAAGTTTTCCATGCAACGGATAGAGAGTTCCATTGCCAGTCATGCTGTTCAATATGCTGAACCGGTGTTCAGAGTTCATGGTGAAGTTGTAGCAAACGTTCCAGTGGACACACAAGATGGTGTTCAGTATGCTGAACTAGTATTCTGTGGCCAGAACATAAGCAGAACTTATAGAAATGCCCATGCCCGATAAACCGGAAAAAGATCCCAGCACTGCCACCGCGGTGGAACGCGCCCTCAATATCCTGGAAGCCGCCGCGCAGCGCCGCGAAGGTCTCAATAACTCGGAAATCAGCCGCAAGCTGGCCATTCCGAAAAGCTCGGCGAGCTACATTTTGCGGGTGCTGGACCGCCGCGGGTATTTGCGGCGCGATGCGCAATCTGGGCGTTACCGCCTCGGGCTGAAAGTGCTCAGCCTGGGCAAAGATGCGCAAGCCGGCGTCGATTTAGCCGGAGTTAACCTTATAGAGGTGGCGCTACCCTTCATGCGCTCACTCTCGGAAAAAATCGGCATGACCGTGCACCTCGCGGTGCTGGATCAAGGCGAAGCGGTATACGTGGAAAAGGTGGAAGCGCCGGGATTTTTTAAGGTCAACACCTGGGTGGGCCGGCGCATGTACCTGCATTCCACCAGCGTGGGCAAAGCGCTGCTGGCGTGGATGCCGAAGAACGAAGCGGAAGTCATCCTGCGTCAGCAAGGTTTGAAGAAACGCACTCCGAAAACCATAACGAGCGTGCCGCGCCTGGTGGCGGAACTCGAGCGCGTGCGGGAACTGGGCTACGCCGTGGACGACGAAGAAAATAGTTTAGGCGCGCGCTGCTTGGGCGCTCCGATTTTCGATGCCGGCGGCAACGTGGCCGCCGCCTTGGGCGTCAGCGGCACGCTGACGCAAACCGACGAAAACAACTTCGCGCGCATCGTGGAGGTCCTCAAGGATGCCGCGCGCAAAATTTCCCGCCAGACCATCAGATCCGGCGCTCTCGGAGCTTAGGAGCGAACGTCAGACCGCCGCCAAAATATCTTTGGTAGCGACGACTGTGGCAAATTCATCGTGCAGCGTAGCCAACGACACGGCATGGACGGTTTCCGCGTCGTACTCTTTCCCGCGATGATCCTTTTGCGCAAATGCGGCCACGGCATCCTCCGCCAAGAAGCACGTAAATCCCAGATTGCCCGCCATGCGTACGGTGGTGGAAACGCAGTGCTGCGTGGTCAGCCCGCATAGCACCAGTGTGGCGATTCCTTTCGCGCGGAGATGGGCCTCCAGAGCGGTGCCAATAAACGCGCTATTCTCTTGCTTGGTAAAGAGCGTTTCTTCCGGCAGCGGCGCCACCATGTCCTTGATCTGATGACCGGGATAATCCGGATGCAACGGAGAAGTCTTGTTCTTCGAGGCGTGCCGCACGTGGATCACCGGGCGCTGCGACGCGCGCCACGCGGCGAGCATCGCCGCCGCGTTGGTCTCCGCGTGCGGGTTGTTCCGCGCGCCCCACTTGGCATCATCCATGCCTTGCTGGATGTCGATCAAAATCAACGCGGCGTTCGGGGGCAGTTTTTCCATAGTTGAAAATAATATCCGCAGGCTCCGCGGCGCGCTACTTGGAACCCGGCGTGACGGTCAGATTATTTTTCACGGAGAACACGTTGGGCACGCCGTTGGCGCGGATGCTGGCCAAATTCTTGTCCGCGTCATTGTCAACGACGCCCTCCAGCGTGACGTTGCCATTCTTCACGATGATGTGGATGGCCGCGACCGACGAGTACGCGTAGCGCGACAATCTAGCCTCGCTGTAAATGGCCCGATACACTGCACGGCGGATATCATCGTCCATCGGGGACAGCGGCAGCACCTCGATGCTATTCACCACCTTTGAGACGCCTTCGATCTCTTTCACCGCGGACTCCGCATCGGACTTCAGCGTGGGCCGCACCACCTGGCCTTCCAGAACCACCGTATCGCCCTCGATGCGGTAGGCCAAATTGTCGAAAACCGAGTAGTACGGCAGCAACAGTAATTGATGGCGAACTTCCCGTATCAGATTCTGGCGCGCCACCGGTTCGGTGTTCTGCCGCTTGCTGTCTTGCCGCGCAAGACCCTCCGGAGCCGCTGCAGCTATGGCGAAAATCGCGCAGCAAGCAGCCGTGCGCAACCCTGTATGTGGGAGAGTCATGGTTCGTCCTCGCATTGTTGAAGTGGGGCCCCAACCTTGGATTCACAAGTCGCGCGAGGGGGTGCCGCGATGAAACCCCGCCCGCGCATCGGTGACGGTTACGAATTGACCGCGCCACCCGCCGGATACCAATACTCCCGGCGAATGCTAGCATAAGTGCAGCGGCGCTTCGCGACCGCGGGAGACAAGGGAGACATGCTGTTGATAGCGCATCGCGGGGCCTCGGGACACGCGCCGGAGAATACTCTGGCGGCGTTTCGCAAGGCCGTGGCCCTGGGCGTTTCGTTCATCGAAACCGATCTGCAGTTAACGCGCGACTCCCGCCTGGTGGCCATTCATGATGACACCGTGAACCGCACCACCAACGGAAACGGCGCGGTCCATAACCTGACGCTCGAGGACATACGCAAACTGGATGCCGGCTCCTGGTTCGGCAGCGAATTCGCCGGCGAACGCATCCCCACCCTGGAAGAGATTCTCGATTTTGCGAAAAAAAATGACGTGGTCTTTTACCTGGAGATAAAGCCCGGCGGCTCGTGGGGCGGGGAACACGCGCTGACCGCCGCGCTGCGCGCCTCGGGAGAAATTGCCCGCACGGTGGTGATTTCGTTTGACCCTTCGGTTCTGGAAGGGGTGCGCAAAATCGAGCCCACGCTGATGACCGGCTTGCTGTACGACGGTCAACTCGACGATCCACTGGACAAAGCCGTGGAGATCGGTGCGCGGCAACTGGCCGTGCGCGGCGATCTGGTTACTCCGTGGATGCTGGGGCAGGCGCGCCGCAGAGATTTGCAGGTCGTCTGCTGGACCGTGAACCAAGCCGCGCACATGCGCCTGCTTATCGCCGCGGGTGTCGACGGCATCATGAGCGATTACCCGGAGCGCCTGGTGGCCGCCAGCAAAAAACCCGCCGCGCAATCCACCACTCT
>DATFYV010000094.1:0-15804 GCA_035314845.1 Candidatus Acidiferrum sp. | reverse complement strand
ACTTTGTTGGAGTCGCGGATCAATGTGCGGCGGGCGTCGGCGCCACTGCGCACGGCGAATTTTACGCGCTCGGCGACGTTCATTTTCGAGAGCACTTGCAACAAAGTTTGGCGTCGCTGCGGGTCCGGCTCGGCCAACTCGGCGGCTTCCGCGAGGGCGGCCTCGTTGAGAGGAACGCCGGGGCCGTGCAAGTCGCGCAGCAAAGTTTTTTGCTCGGCGGTTACGGAACTGGAATGCTCGAGAGCGACAGCAAGGGCGGGGGATTCGCTGAGGCGGGCTAAATCATCGGCGAGTTCGTGGGCCTTGGTTACGGAGAGGTGCGAGACCACGTGAACGAGATAGGTTGCGGGGCAGTTGCCGTTTTGCACCAGGGCATCGGCGATGCCGGGCTTGTCCGCGAGATGATGCGCGGCGTAGGCGAAGAGTGCGGGGATGGCGGTGGGGCGCTGGATGGCTTGCAAGAAATTTTCGAGGGGCTGAGACATGAGCGCTTCCTGGGCGCGGGTGGAGACCATTTCGTCGGGATCGCCGGCGAGGACGGCGAGAATTTCCGCGCGGTCGGCGGGACCGAGGTGCGCGCCGCTAGAGCAGACGGCGAGTTTGCGCTCGCGGGCGGCGCGGTCGTGGCGCAGATCTTCGATGACTTCAGGGCTGAGGGTTTCGACCATCGGGCGGCCTCAAATCGTTCCTACTGAGGACCATTGTACCGGAGGCGCCCGGGGGGCCAAGGGGGCGCATGACTTGATGGTTCAATTCCAGCAACACCGCGGAAGAGTCGGCGGCGGTGACTTCGAAGTGTTCGTTGGCGGTGAAATGGCGGTTGACGCCGGCGGGTAGTTCTTCATCGAGGGCCAGTTTGTCGTCGGCGAGGATGCGCACGCGGGTGGCGGCGGAGGTGGAGACGGAGAGGTCAAGGGGCTCTGTTACAGGAAGCACTGAGGCTGGCGCAGCGGTATTTGCGGAGGCAGTCGGATCTGAGGACACTGCGTTGGATGCTTGTGGCGAGGACGCCGCCGCAGGTGTGGCAGATTCCGCGGAGGGATCTTGCGGTGGCATTAGCAGGGCGGAGGATGAGCCGCCGTTGCGGCGTTGGGTGTAGCGGTGCCAGGCATATTTGCCGCCGAAGAAAAGGCCCGCGAGCACGGCGCAGATGGCCAGGACGGCGAGGATGGGAACCCAGAGCGGCGTGGCGGGAATGCGATCCTCGGGTTTGCGCGGGCCGCCGCGTGCGAGGTCGCCGCGGGCTAAGTCGTACTCGCCGAGGAGGGACTCTTCATCGAGGCCCAGATAGCTGGCGATGGTGCGGACAAAACCGCGGCCGAAGACGCCGCCAGGAAGTTTGCTCCAGTCTTCGTTTTCCAGGGCTTCCAGAAAGCGTTGGGAAATGCGCGTGGACTTGGTGAGCTCATCCAGAGAGATTTCGCGTAGTTCGCGCTCGCGCTTCAGGCGCTCCCCGAAACTGCCTTTGGCCATAGTTCGAACGTGCCCCTGTGGCGATGCGAAATCGCCGCACTAAGAGTGTAACCGAATCGCGGAGCGGGGGATTCAGATCGTAGAGATTGGTGGCTGGTTTGCGTTTAGGCGACTCATCGTTTGGGGCCGTGCGGATTGGGACAGCGCCAACCACCGCATTGTGGGTACCCTCCTCATTGACGCAAACGGTCTGTGGTGGGGCAGCGTTTTGCGTCGAGCGACCTCTCAAAGGAGAATCAAAATGAAGACATTGTGAGTTATGAGTGTGTTCTTGCTGGTGTTACCTATTGCCGGTTGCACTGTGAGCCCAACGCCAGCAGCAACACCGGGGCCAGCGGGACCGCAAGGGCAGCAAGGCGCGACGGGGCAGACCGGAGATCGGGGCCATGACGCAGATCAGCGCCGGACGGAAGATCAAAGAAGGGCCGACGAACAACGAGGGGCCGACGAGCAAAAACGGGCTGACGAACAAAGGCGGGCTGATGACAGCGCCCGTCGAGAAGGTCACGACGCGTCATGTCCAGCAGGAGAGCACTGGAAGAAAGCTGCATCAGAAACTAAGGCCCTTGCCTTTCTTCCGTGGCGGCGGGTGAGAGGTTTTTTCGTGGGGTGCTTCCGTCTAGGGCAAGTGAACCAACTGGTTCGGAGCATGGAGCAGTGCAAGCTCACCCTGTACCAATGACGTTGTCACGCTTTCGATGCTTCGCGACAGAGCAAGAAACGTCTGCAGCTTCGCTGGCAGCGATTCTTTCGGTCCCGACGAACAGCAGGTTGTGACGGTCTGTTCCAGACGCTTGAGGGAATTTTCCAAGTTCTCTTTCACCTCCGGCGCCTTGCCCTGCAACCCGTCCGCCATAGCGTCCAGCACCTTGGCCAGTTGCGCGTCAAACTCCTGCTGCGCCAGTTCCACGGGCGCGGGTAACTCAAATCCTGGAGGCCGCAAACGATACTTCAACAGGGCGACTCGTATTAGGAAAAGCGTGCGCAGCTGCGGTTGCCAGCGCCGGATGCGGTCACGCAAAGCAAGATCCTGCTGGCGCGAGGAGCCGAATTCGAACAGAACGCCGTCGGCAAGAGATCGCACCTTGTCGAACTGTGCGTTGATTGTTTCGCGAAGAGCGGAGCTGCGGTCGATGGCGACCCGGATATCCCTCGAAACCGGTTCCCTCGCAAGCTGAGCTAGCAGTCGTAAGTTGGAAATGAACGCTTTCTTCATCTCGAGCGCCGCGGGTACGCCCCATAGCTGGTCAAAAACCAGCCACATCATGAACAGTCCGAGCAGAATGCCAACGACGCGGTCCCTCGCCACGGAGAGCGATGTCGGCAAGGCGAACTCCTGCAGGTGGACGAAGTAGAAAGCAACGGCGATCTGCAATCCAAAATATGACAATCTCGGGCTGGAGGTCATAAACCAGGACGCCACGCCTGTGACGAGGACGAAAAGAACCGTGAATCCGGTAATCGAATCGACGTAGGGCAGAATGAATATCTGCGCGCCCATGCCGAACAAAAAGCCACCAACGATTGCGCCGGTAAATCGCAGAAACTGTTTCTGGCGGGAGGAGCCCACGGTGGAGAGAGCTGTCAGCAGGCAGGTAGTGACCGCCGTGCTTATGCCCGGCCAGTCGATGGAGTTGTAGATGATGTAACACAGGCTGGCCGCAAGGCAGCCTTTCAGCGCGAACTTAAGGTGCTCCGGGTTCGTGAACGCATCTGGGATGACAAGCTTCGATCGCGAGGTGTCCGCGGTGGACGCGTATGCATCCATGGATAGAGAGCTTGCAAACGCGTCGGGGATAAGTGCCACCGTTCCCTCCAGCTCTTGCAACAATGGAATTTCGCTCGTGGGTTGGTTATCCAGATGGAAGTGAATCGAACCTGGAATTCGCCGGTTCACCAAATCTGTGCGAAGGCTCGCGATCGCCGCGGCCACGTCCCGCAGTTGCTGCTGGTCGTTGCCAGAAGGCTTGAAACTAAACTGTGTGAGCGTTGCGGCAATGTCCACGAGCCTTCCGACAAGGGCTACAACGCCACTCATTTGCGCGGTGTACTCCTGCGAATAATCGGAGCGGCGCAAGCGGCGGCGCAACGAGGAAGTTCCGGCCATGGCCAGGTTGGTGATCTTCTTCTCATTCTCACCAGCTACAGGACGGTCCTCCATGTAACACGTCAGCAAACCCTGGACTGCGGCTAACCGTTCCTCAATCGGCAGAACGATATCGTCTCCAGGCTTCATCCGCGCAAACGTCAGCTCTACCGCCCCCGTGACCACAACTCCGACCAATACTGCCAATACCACCCGAAGCGTATCCTCCACCCGATTTTCGGCGGATATATGGCGGTCCCACAAGGGCACTGCCAGGATGATCACTACGCAAAAAGCTATGGCCGCTCCGTAGTTGGTCATCGCGGTAAGCACAAAGAACGCCACGAACAGCGAAACGATGACCCAGAAGAAATGTGGCATGGGATCGCTGATAACAAACCAGGCTGAGGTCAAAACATAGGCCGCGCCGATGCCGGTTACCAGGAGCATTGTCGATGCTGATTCGAGCGTGGCCCGAGGATTCTCACGAGAGATCAGCAGCGCATAAATCGCGCCTTGGAACGCGTAGGAAAGACGAAAGGTCATGCAGATGAGCATGACCAGAGTCGCAGCCAGGACCATGCGCGCAACCGTTGCGGCCCGTCCCGGGTATGGCGCGAGCTCCTCCTCAAGAAACTGCAGGAACCACTCAGTTCGTTTTGTAGGGCGCAAAACCGCTTGCGTAGAGGCAGCCATGCTCAATGACCGCGAATGATGACCACAGCTGACTCGCCGACTCGAAATAAATCCGGCGGCGGATCCTTGACGCGAACACGCACCGGATATCGCGATGCCAGATGCACCCAGTTCAGCGTCCGCTGCGCATCGGGCAGGCCGGAGCTTAGCGTGCCGAAAACGTCAGCGTCCGGCGTCACGCCAAAGCCGACACTATCTACCGTTCCAGAGAAACGCACGTCCGGTTTCGAGAGCACGTAAACATCCGCCGGCATGCCCGGCTCAATGTGTCGCAGGCTGCCTTCGCGGAAATTGCCGATCGCCCACCAGGTGCGCGCGTCGATCAGTATGAAGACTTGCTGGCCGACGTGCGCGTAGGCGCCTTCCGAAATCGTTAGATTCGTGACCCGTGCATCAAAAGGTGCATAGACCTTGCAGTTGTTGAGGTTGTATTGCGCCGTCCGAACCGCCGAGAGTCTTGCGCCGCGTTGCGTGGTCAGCGGATCGAGGGTGGTCACCGCATGCACGGATTGCTCGTGTTGTGCCTTGCTCTGTTGCAAGGCCGCCTGGGACTGCTCGTGCTGCGCCAAAGCTGATTTTAGTCCCGCCTGCGCAAGCTGCAATTGCGACGACGCCTGTTTGAGGGCTTCTGCCTGGGCGACTTCCGAGGTTCTCGCGCGATCCACCTGATCCACGGTGACGAACTGTTTAGCCAGTAGCGGCTCGATGCGATGCAGGTTGTTGTTCGAATAGGTCCACTCCGCTTTGGCCCGGTTCACGCCTTGCTCCGCGTTCAACACGTCAGCCCGCGCCTGCTCCACGGCCGCCGCGCGTTGGGCTACATCCGCTTCCGAGCCCTGGATATTAGCTTTCGTCACCGATACGCCACTCACGAGCGCCGCAATCTTGCGCCGCTCGTCTCCGATTTGCCCTTCCAGAGCGGCCTGTTCGGAAATAGCGTTTTCCAGAGCGTACTGATACGGCCGATCATCAATTTCAAATAGCAGATCGCCCTGCTTCACAAACTGATTGTCGCGAACATGCAAGCGCATGATCGGCCCTTCCACCTGCGGCGCGATCCCGATGAAATTGGCCATCACTTCCGCGTCGTCCGTGCGCGGCTGGCGATTGGTTTCGAAGATCACCACTAGACCCAGAACAACCGCGGTCGATACGATGGCTATGCGGAGGTTGCGAATCGTCTTTCGCTGGGAGTTTGGATCGCGTTCGAGTTCCATAAGGCCCCTCAGTGAAAAAAGATCAGCCACAATGCAAATGTGAACAAGGCCGTCAGGCACGCATACATCAGCAGTGGCGGAGAAAGTGCTTCTTCCAGGTGAAGCGCAACCAATAGAAAACGAGCTCCCGCCGCGAGCAAGATTCCCAGAACCAAACAAAGGAGCCAAGCCGGAAAGAAGGATCCCAGCACGTCGATCGTTGGCGCCCGCTGACAACCCGCGAGCGCAAACACGCCAAGCAGAAGCAGCACTCGCGCAACAACGCGATTTGCCTTCCTGGTCATGGCTGGCCTTTGGAAGCGCCGATGCGCATCAAGTCGCCGGTTCGAAACGCCAGATCGGCCAATGCATCAAGCACGGACGTGCGGGCCGCGACATCCGAAGAGCGGGCCTGGGCCAAGACCCGTTGCGCCGCGGTAACATCCAGCAAACTGCGGACGCCATCGCCATATGCTTCGACAGCTGCGTCGTAGGATTGGCTTGCGGCTGCCAGCAGTGCGGCGGCCGCTTGCTGCTGCCGTTGCGCGGTCTTTACGTTCGAATAGCTGCGCCACACTTCGTCGGCAATCTGATCCGTGGTGGCTTCCAGTTGTGCCACCGCCTCATTGTGACTGGCCTGGGCTTTTAGCAGATTGTTCTTGCGCGCCCCGCCGTCAAAAATGGTCCAATCGAGTCGCAACGCGGCCGCGCCCGTAAGGCCCGTTCGTGAACTCGACGGAAACTGCTGCTGCCATCCGTATTGATACTGCCCTTCTAGAGTAGTTTGGAGTTTCGCCGTAGGGTAATAGGCTGCGCGTGCCTCGCGAACCCTTCCCTCCGCTGCTTTGACTCCCGCCATCTGCCGCAGCAGGTCAGGCCGTTGCTCCAAGGCGCGACTCAGTAATTGCTCGATTGAATCGTCTAGCATCGCCGGAGCTGGCAATTCGTCGAGCGGCTGTACGCGGATGGTGGCGGTCGGCGTAATCCCCAGCGTCGTGGCCAGGTCGCCGCGCGCAATTTCGTTGGCCCCAACCGCTGACTGCAGATCGTACTCCGCCTGCGCCGTGGCGCTCTTGGCCTCCAGCACGTCCGGAAGAGTGGCGAGTCCATGGTCCAGCCTGTCTTCCGCTGATTCTTGCACTTTCTTGGCATTTAGCAAGCTGGCTTCCGCCGCGTCCACCTGACCGACGGCGTTTAGCAGCCGGTAGTATGTGTCCGCAACCTGGAAGATGATTTTTCTGTGCGTGTCGTTGAAGACAAAGTTGGCGGCAGCGAGCTCCGCTCGCGCAGCCGCGATGCGCCCGCCGCGCGCGCCGAAATCGAACAGGGTGTAGTCCAATTGCAGTCCCGGTCCAAACGCGGCAACCGTCTGCGTCACGAAACTGCTGCCGAATAGCACGTCCTGCCGGTTCACTTGCGAAAGCGCAACGGCGGCTAGGGCCGGATACAATTCGCTCTGAGCGATGTGCAGGTCAGCTCCTCTGGCCTTAGCGCCCTCCCAAGCCACCCGGGTCTCCGGATTGTTGCGCTCCGCAAAATCCACCAGCTCCGCCAGCGAATACACCTTTGTCGCATCGATGGCAAGCCGCGAAGTTTGTAAGCTCCGCGCCTCCTGCTGGATTTGCCGTTCGGCAGGAAAATGCCAAGGCCGGTCCGGCGCAGGAGGCGCGCTCTGCGCCAGGGTGATTCCGGTAATCGCAGCGTTCCCCAAGAGAAGGACGAGCCATCGCCACTGCAGGTTCTTCACGTTTGTTTCCCGTTTCCAGGGTTGGAGCATACGCCTCGGTGTTGGATGTCCCCGGCCAAAAAAAGTACTAATGAAAAGACCGCCAGCTATGGGTTCGCAGCACGTCTTGCAGCGCTGCGCATACGAAGGTCTTGAGTGGCTTGAGCTCAACCGATGCCCGTCGGCGCTGCCACCAGTTGCATTACGCTTGCCAACGAAGCGCTCTGCCCGAGGCTCGGCAAGTGATTTAGGACACAGCGTTTGCCTTTGCGGGGCGGCGCTCCCTCACAGAGGTGTCAAGCCTTTGACATTTTTGTCGGCTACGGCCAGCCAACGTTCCGCCTCGTTGCGAAAATGGTTCGCAAGTCGGAAGGGGCTTTTCCCTATCCATCGCAATTCTCAAGTCCCTGAACCCGCGGCGCAAACCTGACATTGGCGGCCATCCTGAGAAACGGTGGCGCAAAACGGATGTAAGCTATGGGCATGATTCCTGCCTCTTACAAGCCGCGAAGGAAGTTTATGGAGCTGGCGGTGCTGGAGGCCAAACGGGCTGGTGACCGCGGCGACTATCCGATTGGCGCGGTGATTACGCGGCTGATGGGGCGGCGCGAGGTGGTGATTGCCAGCGCGGGTAACAGGGTGAAGACTTCGGGATCGAGCATTAAGCACGTGGAGCTGGAGACGCTTAAATATGTGTCCAGCGGGTATGGACGATACTTGCCGGACTTTGTGCTGTACTCGACGCACGAGCCGTGTGCGATGTGCGCCGGGGCGTGCGTATGGTCACGGATTGGCGCGGTGGTGTATGGCGTTTCGCAAGAAGATATTGACGCGTTTGGACGCAAGCGCGGTACGGAAGACTATAAGTGGCGAGCGTGTCTCATCCCCTGCCGGCTGGTGTTTGAGAAGGGGAATCACATCATCCCGGTGACCGGCGGTTTCCTCCGGCAAGAATGCCAAAAATTATTTAGTTACAAGGCTGCCCATCGATAACGGAACCGGGCCGCGGAGGTGTTGTTTAGAGCGCGGGACGGGTTTTGGGAGGTGTGGTGTAGGCGGCGCCGTAGCGGAACAGGGTGCCGCCGGGGAGTTCTTCGACGTGCTTGATGCAGGCGGGGACGAAGAGGGCGTCCCAGCCTGGGGTGTACGGGACGGCAACTTCGATCATGGAGTCTAGCGGGTAGGACTTGCGGCTGCGGAAGGAGAAGCCGCCTTTGGAGATGTCGTCGCTTTCGGCGATTTCCTCGCCGAGCTCGGGGTGGCGAACCATGGCGGTGAAGTTGACGCGCGAACGGAGGTAACGGCGGCGATTGGGCTTGGCAGTGGCGGAGGCTGGCGAGGTCGGTGGTGATCCAGCTTGTGAGGCCATGGGCGGCGACGCGCTGGATTGCAATGTTTCTACCAGCGCCTCCGCAGCGTAGGAGTCATTCACGGTCAAGGTCATTGAGTTTTCAGCGGAATAGGAATGGGCGGCGAGCGAACCGGCGAAAGAAGATTCGGAAGTCAGGGCAACTGCTTGATGCGCGAGAACTGGGGACACAGAAGGCGGACGCCTTACGAGCCGCGGAGAATTCTGCGATGGTGCGGAGGCGCTGGACGCAGCGCGCCAGACTGTGGAGGTCCCGCATCTTGCGCAAAACCTTAGAATATTCTGAAGAAGGGCGTATACGTCGGCTTCGATTTCGTTCTGACTGACAATTTGACGGTCGTGACAGACGCCGCACTCGAGAGCGGAGTCTGGGTTGCTGTGCCATTGCGGAGGAGGGGGAAACTTGAGTTCCCAGAAGTCGAGCTCCGGATCCAGGAACTCGACGCCGTAGGTATAGCCGCAGACTTCTTGGCCGATTTGGCCGACGAGGCGCATTCTGGCCTCGGCGCTGGTGCCGAAGAGACGTATGGAGAGGAGTTCGTCGCTGGCCAGCTTGCGTTTCGAAAGTATGCCCGCACCGTGGCGGCTCAACACCACGGTTTTGGTCTCCTCGGAGAAGAAGCGCCCGGTAGTGTCGGTGCCAGATAAGAAAATTTTGATTTCTTTAGCGATTCTACCGCTGCGGCGCACGCCGGCCATAAGTGGCCGTCCGGACGGCCAAAGGTGTTATCGGCTGACGGGAGAAAAACATTAGGGCCAGTGGTTACTTGCCCTTGATCGGGGCGCCCTTACGGGGAACGAAGATTTCTCCTGGCGGGGTGATATTGAACTTTTTCGAATAGCTGGCCTGGTTGACGGCCACGCCCAGGCGGCCGCGCGAATCGACATATAGAAGCGAATCGCCTACCGGGACGTCCATGAAGGTCTTGCCGAAAGGCAGGGTTAGCCACTTCTTATCGAGCTGAAAGGCGATCTTGTCTCCGAAGTTGTAGCCGAGCTTTTTCATTTCGTCGCCGGGAATGTTGGTGATGAGGGAGCCGAAGGGATCGTCCAAGCCGATGATGTCGCCGGCAATACCTTTGTCGGTGACGGTGGGGACTTTGGGGGTTAGGCGCACGAGTTGCGCGACTTCGGGTCCGGCGAGGGTGTAGTCCCAGCCCATGGCGAGATGCGCGCCGGCGGGGGAAAAAATATCGCGGCCGTGAAAGGTGGAAGAGATGGCGCCGGAGACCATCCAGTTAGGATTGGTGATTTCGTAGGCGTGCTCCAGGCCGTCGCGATCAATGACCGGGGTGACCAGGCCGTTGTCGGGAAGGACGAAGTATTGGCCTTTTTTGGATTTGACGATGACGGCTTTGCGGGAAGTGCCGACGCCGGGATCGATGACGGCCACGAAGACAGTACTGGCGGGATAATACGCGGAGACGGATTCGAGATTGCGCGCAGCTTCCGCGATGTTAAAGGGCGTGACTTGATGGGTGATGTCCATGATGCGGGCGTCGGGCGCGATGCCGAGCATGACGGCTTTGCAGAGGGCTACGGCATCGTTGGCGGTGCCGAAATCGGTCATGAAGACAATGGTGGCTGGGTGGGCGACGCGGCCGACGGTCTGCGTCGAGGCTAGCTCGGCGGCGTCCTTGCCTGCGGGGGCTTTTGCGCAGCCCGCGACGCACACGGCGGCGGTCAGAGCGCAGACAAGCATCAGGGCGCGAAGCGCGCGGGAAGATTGGGCGTTGCGAGACGCGGAATTTATCATCGCCGCAGTATATCGCGGCATTGCAAATTGGCGCGAGGTTGCAATTTACGGAATGCCCAAAAGGGAGAATTCGCGTGGTATTACTGAAGCTTTAGGGTAAGCTTATGCAGCTTTGTGGGACAGTGGTTTGGTCCTCGATGTGGCGCGCCCGCAAGTTTCCAGCCCGAACGGCAAAAGCTAGCTCGATAAACTAAAGGAGAAAGACCGTGCGTAGAAGTTTTATTTTAGCTGTGGCTATGTGTGTCCTCGCGGTGGTAGCGCGCGCGGACCAAGTGACGCTGAAAAATGGCGACCGGCTTACCGGGACGATCGTAAAGTCCGACGACAAGACGCTGCTGATCAAAACGGAATTGGCGGGTGATGTAAATGTGCAGTGGGCGGCGGTGACGTCCATTGTTTCGACGCAGAATCTGCATTTGGGACTAAAGGATGGGCAAACGGTGGTGGGGACGGTGACGACCACTGACGGCAAGTTTGACGTTACCACCAAGGCCACTGGGAATGTCGAGGCGCCCAAGGATGCAGTGGTCGCGGTACGCAATGATGCGGAACAGCAGACGTATGATGCGGAGATTGAGCGGCTGCGGAATCCGCGGCTCAGCGATTTTTGGAGCGGCTTGCTGGATACGGGACTGAGCGATACGAGTGGGAACTCCTCGACGCTGAATTTCACGCTGGCGGCGAAGGCGGCGCGGGTGACCGACCGCGACAAAATCAGTGTGTATGCGACGTCGGTGTATTCGAAAGAAAACAACACCTCGCCGTCGCAAGTGACGGCGAAGGCTATCGAGGGCGGCATCCGCGCGGACATCAACGTGCGTCCGCGGCTGTTCGTTTTCGGATTCACGGACTTTCAGTACGACGCATTCCAGCATTTGGATCTGCGCAACGTGCTGGGCGGCGGCCTCGGCTATCACGTGCTAAAGACCAAGAACACGCAGTTTGACGTGTTTGGCGGCGGGGATTTTAACCAGGAATATTATGCGTCGTACGTAGATCCCACGACCACGCTGCTTGTGCCGTCGCTGACGCGCAAGAGCGGGGAAATTAATGGGGGCGAAACGCTAAACGCCAAGGTGTTCAATGGCCGGACGCAGATTATCGAGGCGTTTTCGCTATTTCCGAACATTTCCGACACTGGCAATTTCCGGTTCACGCTGGACATTTCCGCGGCCACCAAGCTCAAGAGTTGGCTGAGCTGGCAGGTGACGTTCAGCGACCGCTTCACCAACTACCCGCAACCCGGGCTGAAAGAGAACGACACCATCCTTTCGACGGGCTTGCGCTTGACATTCGGTAAGGGGAAGTTCTAAAACCGAGCGGCAACCAGGCCACGACACAACTTGCGTAGGTGAACTTAAAGTCTTGGGAAGTTACAGGAGGGAATTATGGGCGGTTTACTCTGGTGGATAATCGTCGGCTTGATCGCCGGGTTTCTGGCCGGCAAGGTGATGAAGGGCGGGGGATACGGAGTGATTGTGGACATTATCCTCGGCCTGCTGGGCGCGATTCTGGGCGGTTGGGTTTTCGGGCTGCTGGGCTTCAACACCGGCGGCGGGTTGATTTACTCCGTGTTGGTGGCGTTTGTGGGCGCGGTGATCCTGATCTGGATCACGCGGCTGCTTAAAAAAGCGTAGCCGGGCTTAGTTGCGAGGGAAAGATCTAAACGAAGAGCGCTGCGGCCGATTTGGCAGGCGCTCTTCTTCGGTTTATGGCTTTAGTTTGCGGCGGCGTGCGAGGCCAGGAACCATTGCGGCGTGTCTGCCCGCAAATACTTCCAGCGGTTGCGGTTTACTTCGGCGGTGGCGTGATCGCCGAGTTTCTCGTAGGCCAGCACCATCTGCCAGCTGACCAGAGGATTTTGCGGATCGCTGGAGAGTTCGTCCACGGCGCTGGAATACTCGCCCACGGCATAGAAGACGTAGCCGCGGGCCGATTCGTAGCAGTCTTCAATAATGGTGTCGCGGGTGTCGCGCGCCAATTTTTCCAGTTCGTGAATCTCCTTGCGCGCGGCATCGACATTTTTCGTCAGACAGAGGACGCGAACTTTTTCGCGAAGAATGGCGGCCTGCGCGGTGTGGCGGTCGCCTTCGGCCATGGCGTTAAAAGGGTTGGCGAAGGTATTTTCCAGCTTAGAGAGAATGGCCAGTTCTTCCTCGATGTTGGCGGCCAGAAACGCGCGTCCCAGCCCGATTTCATACTGCGCATAGCCATCGTTGTCCTGCTGGGCCCTCTGCTCGAGCGCCACGAGCTCCGCGCGCCCCTGATCGGGCTTGCCTTCCCAGAAACGTGTGAGGACTGTCTGAAATTCGATGTGCATACGGTCGCGCGGGCTGGGAGCCATGGGGATAGCTTTGTCCATTTCGCTGCGGGCCTCGTCAAACTTGCCCATCAGGGTGAGGGTCTCGCCGACGCCGAGCTGTGAAGTATAAAACGCGGGCGCGAGCCGCAGGGCCTTGTGATATTCGACCAGGGAGCCTTGGTCATCACCCGCAAAGCGCAACACCTCGCCCAACGAATCGTGAGGGTTGGGCTGGTCGGGCAAGAGCTCCGAATATCGTTGTAATGCCGCTTTGGCTTTCGCTGGGTCGGGCGTGCCCGTTTCGATATAGGCGTAACCCAGCATGTTCAAGGACGGGGGAAAGTTCGGATCGGCCTGCAGGGCTTTTTCAAAGAGGCGGCGGGAGCGTTCATAGTCCTGCTGGAAATAGAGCCACTCACCAGAGAGATACAGGACGTGCTTGTTGTCGGGAAATCGTTTCAGCATGTCGTTCATCAGTGAGATGGCGGGCAAGAGGTCCGAGGACTGGGTGGCCACCATCCAGCGCACCAGGAGTTGTTCCTCGGGGGTGGCCTTTTCCGCCAGGACGCTGGCTTTGGCCAGGGCCTCGGTGGCGGGTTCGTCGCGGCGGGCGGCGAAGGACCATACGCCGTAGGCCAGGGCAAATTGCGAATCTTTTTCGGTGGCTTGTTTGGCCTCGGCGATGCAGCGGTCAAGATCCACGTTTTCGTAATCGTCCAGCGCTTTTTCCACGAGGGTACGCGCCTCCAGAGAGCGCGTGGCCACTGGCAGCACGCCGAAGAGCAGTTGCGCCGGAGTCCCCGGCGTCGAGGTCGCGGGCCTCTCCGCAGCTTCCTTAGTTACCGAGCGCGCTTCTTCCAAGCGCGCCGGTGGGTTCTGCGCGGCTCCCAAGCCTGCGCATCCCAGCAAGACCATCCCAAGCAATGCGAAATTCACAAATCGTTGCATGACGCCACGCTCCAGGCCGCCATTTGGCAGCTTGCACTTCGCGAAATCTGGGCCCAGGTCTTCCACGCTAACCCTCCGGCTGAGGCGCGGATACTGTACTAATGGCCATTGGTGCAAAAAGATAATCGCCCAGGGCCGCGCGGCGATTGTGTGCTGTTCGTCAACCTCCCTACCTGTTGAGCACAGCGCGGCAAAGTTCCCCTTGGAGGGGTGCAGCGGCGTGACCATACTTTGTAATAACCTGCCTGAAAGTGAGCGTGGGTATGCACGACCTGAATATTGCCACCCGCCGCCTGACCATCGCGGTCGCAGCGTGCTCCATGCTGTTGCTTGCGGTGCCTACTGTTGCCGGGATCAAAAACACTGCCATCGTGACTGCCTCCGGCAGCAAGCTCAGCGACGTGCCCATGGCCGACTTGGTGAAGCTGTGCAAAGGCGCGCAAAAGGGCTGGCCCGACGGCAGGGAGTTTACGCTGGTAATCAAGAGCCCGGATGACCCGGAAATGCGCGTTGCCATCCAAAAGCTGTTCGGTTCGAGCACCGGGGATTTCCGGTCGCTACTCGCCAAGCTGAACGAGACCCGCCAGGTGGTGAAGATCGTGGACAGCGACGACAGCGTAATGCAAGCGGTAGCGTCGACCCCAGGAGCGATTGGCCTGGTGGACGTCTACTCCATCAACAGTTCGGTGAAAGTCCTACGCGTGGACGGCAAGCTGCCGTTCGACGTGGGCTACGTCCTCAAAGGTAACGCCTAGCTCCAAATCGCAGCTCGCTAAATCAATTCAATGTCCTTCAGGGCCTTGCCTCTTCAGCAAGCCAGGGCCGCGATCCGCCAGCTACAGACCGAGGTTGGTCAGACCCGCGTGATCATCGGGACGGCGGCCCAAGGGCCAGCGAAAAAGGCGATCCTCTTCTTTGATCGGTAGGTCGTTAATGCTGGCGTGGCGGAATTTCATGGGTCCGCTAGCTTCAAACTCCCAGTTCTCGTTTCCGTAAGAGCGGAACCAGTTACCGGAGTCGTCGTGCCATTCATAGGCGAAGCGGACGGCGATGCGGTTGCCATCAAAGGACCAGAGCTCCTTGATTAAGCGGTAGTCCAATTCTTTGGCCCACTTCCTGGTAAGAAAAGAGAGCACTTCGGCGCGGCCGTGGAGAAACTCCGAGCGATTGCGCCAGTAACAGTTCTCCGCGTAGCCCCGAGCGACCTGCTCGGGATCGCGGGTATTCCACTTGTCTTCGACCAATCGCACCTTGAGCACCGCCGATTCTCTGGTGAAAGGCGGCAAAGGGTTGGGGACTGGTTTCGTTTGGGCATCCATGATGTTCCCTCCTCATTGTGATGTGGCACCGCAGGGTTATTGTGGCGTTGCAGGCCTCCGCACTCCGTCGACGAGCCGTCGGCCCGCAGCGATCCGGTAATCCGAGTCACAGGCTCGGAATGACGATCAGCGCCTCCGCAGAGTCGACAAACCCGCCCGGCGGTTGGATGTTCTGCGGGGGTGATCGGTCAATGGGTTTCTGATTCCGTTGGCCGCTTCTAGGGAAGAGACTGGCCACCTGAGGTGAGGTGCCAGGCATTGGCCATCGAGAACTGAAACGATGAACGCCTGCGCGTCACTACCTTCTGCCTCGCAAAAGGCCTGTCCTTTCGGGCAGGTTTCCCTCAGGGAGTACAGGGAAAAAGGGGCGAAAGTGTGGGCGAAAGTCGATATGCTGCTAATCTATTTATTTTCAATGTTTTATCGCAAGTTTTTGGCTTCGCGAGTGGTACTAGGAGGCTAGTTTAGAGACAAAAATGTGACCTTTGTACCATCGCTTCCTAGACCCCGTTGGTGTCAAATGGGACAGGTAAATGACCCTACCTAAAGGACAGGCTGAAGCATCGAATGTCCAGAAGGTCAGGGTAGCAGGACGGCTGGAACAGAGGGGTAGGAAGGGGCGGCAAGTCGCATAGGCCCCAAGAGCGGGACAGGAAGAGGCCCAGGCAAATTTATGGAAAACAAAGACAAAGGCCGTAAATGGATGTGGTGGTTTTTGGGGATTGTAGCGGCGATGCAGCTGTATTTCGTGCGGGAGCTGCTGGCGGCGTTTGCGCTGTTCGCCGTGGTGTTTGCGGCCATTGCCGGGTTGATCGCTGGGCTGTACTTGTTGCAGAAGAGCTGGGAGGTTGTCGTGGCGGGGTTAGCCGCGAGCGCTCACCCGGTGATGACGCTTGCGCGGCGAGCAGTGGCCGCGCTGGAAGATTTGGCGCG
>DATFYV010000093.1:0-3680 GCA_035314845.1 Candidatus Acidiferrum sp. | reverse complement strand
TTTGCTGCTCAGGAAAATCACCTCGGGCGTGCCAGCCGGCTTCCAAGAGGTGACTTGCGCGCCGTGCAGATGGATGGCACCGAGACATTTTTCCGTGGCGATGCGCACCACGGGATGGCCGGCGGGGTCGGCTTGGACGTGCGCTGCGCCGGCGATGGCGAAGCGGCGATCGAGTTCTGCGACTGTCGGGCTTGATGGGGGCATAGATGCTCCGTTTCGCGCTACTTATGAGGCGATGCTCATGAGGTCCATGCTCACGAGGCGATACTGCGCGCGCGGACCTCTTCCAGCGTCAGACCAAAAATCGGCGGCGTGCTGACGCCGAGCGCGCCAAGATAAACGTAAATCTGCCCGCGGTGATGGACTTCGTGTTCCACCATGGCGCGCAGCCATTTTGCGGTGGCGAGTTCGCCGCCGGGAGTGGTGCACTTGGCCGCGAGCTGTTCGTCGGTCAGTCTGCCAAAGATGGCCATCGATTCGCCGTGTAGGCGCTCCATGAACGCAAGAATTGTGGGAAGACCCGCGGCCCGCTCCGGACCGTGCGAGAGGATGCGGCTCGGCAGGCCTTGCACGTTTTCCGCCCACATGTAGCGTTCAGCGATAGCCAGATGACGCAAGAGATCGCCCAGGGTGAATTTTCCCGCGGCGTAGCTCCAGTCCACTTTGTCCGCCGGGATGCAGCGGGCCACGCGCATGGTGCGTTCGCGAACGTTGTCGAAGTAGCGGAGGAACGGCTGGATGGTGTGGATCTCCATAAGGTCGGGACCGCCTTCAAATTGCACTTTACCGCAGAAGCTGGCGGGCGCGCGATGCGAAAATCGTGGCGGCAACGTAGAGCAGAGCGAGCAGCGCGTACCCCGCGGCGAGATTAATGCGTTCGGCGATGACGCCCAGGCCCACGCTCATCAGCAACTGAAAAATTGTCGTTAGGATGGCCATGGCGGACTGCGTGCGGCCCATAAAATGGTGCGGCACGATGGACATCAGTGAGGACTGCGCGACCACTCCTCCGAGTGAGCGGCAGAGGCCGAATAAAAATTGCAACGTCGCAGCGCCGACGAGAAACGCCACATACGGCGTGGCCATGTGTCCCACGGCGAGTATGGCCAGCGCGGCTACGTAGAGCGGCATGCGCACGCGTTGCGAGAGTTGGCTGGCGATGAGTCCTCCGGTAACCGCGCCTGCCGCCCAGCCCATTTCCACGAAGCCCAGTCCGCGCGCCCCGGCGTGCAGCACGTCGTTCACCAGCGCTACCAGCACCACGTTGGCGCTGACGACGCCCGCCATCATGATCGCGTGGGTAATGCCCAGCGCACGAACAACCGGCTGCTGCTTCAGATATTCGACACCTTCCTTAAAATCCTGATACATCGCCAGCGAAAGGCCAGCTTCCGCGATTTCGGGGTTCGCGCCGCTCTCTAAAGCTTCGGCGGTAGCTTCGGTGGCCTCGGAATAGACGCGCGAAGTCTTGCTGAACTGCCGCGGGGAAATGTAGCCGCTGCGCATCTGGTACAGGCAATACGCGGAAACGAAATATGTGGCCCCGTCGATAGCCAGAATTCCCCAGATGCCCGCGCGGTCGTAGAGAAATCCCACCATGGAACCGGCGATGAGCATGCCGCTCTGTACGCCCACAAGCACGGCGGCGTTCGCGCCGGTGAATTGGCTGGACGGAATGACTTCTTGCACCAGGGAATTTACATTGGCCCAGTACATGGCTGAACCGGTGCCGGTGATCAGCGTCATGGCGTAGAGGTGCCAAAGCTGCAAGTGCCCGCGCCAGGCGATGTACGCGGTGGCCATAACCACCAGCCCGCGCGCGGCATCCAGTAGCACACCGAGGATGCGGCGGTCGAAGCGGTCGATCAGCACGCCGCCAACAAAAGGAACAAATAAGCCTGGCAGAGTGACCACGATGACTTGCAGGCTGACCTTGACCGTGGAATGCGTGGCCGCGAGAATGTACCAGCTGACGCCCGCGAAATTCATGCCGCTGCCAAAGAGCGAGATGAGCATGGCGAAAAAGAAATAGCGAAAGGCGCGCTGCGCCCAAATCAGCTTCCAGTCGACAGGATTGGCGATAGCGGTGGCCATGGAACACCACAGTTTACTATCGGCGCGGGCATGATTTTGCCGCTCCGGCGGAATTAGGTACCAAGAAACTACAGACGCGAATCGCGGCAAGGGCCAAGAACGAGGGCCAAGGACGAGGTAGCGACATGGGCAACGAACTGCAATGCACGGCGCGTTTCGGCAAGCAGGTTTCGCAAGGCAAGGCATTGCTGGAGACCAGCGAGCTCATTTTTCGCGGCGATTTCCGGCTGAAGATGCCGTTTGCGGCGATGAAGTCGGTGGAGGCTGTAAGAGGTGAATTGCGCGTGCAGGGTCCCGAGGGTCTGGCGGTCTTCGAGATCGGCGAAAACGCGGCCAAGTGGCGGGAGAAGATTCTTCATCCAAAATCGCGCATCGAAAAACTCGGCGTCAAACGCGACGCGCGGGTGTCGGTGCTCGGCGATTTCGATAAGGACTTCATCCGGGAATTGGCGGGCCTGACGGATAACGTATGCACAGTGGCGATCGGCGACGACGCGGAGCACATCTTCTTCTCCGCACCTTCGAAGAAGGAGCTTTCAACAGTGCCCAAACACGCAAAGAAAATGAAGGGTAGCGTGGCCCTGTGGGTGGTGTACCCCAAAGGACAAACGGAAATCACGGAAACGGACGTGATCGGCGCGGGCCGCAAGGCAGGACTGAAGGACGTCAAGGTCGTGGGATTTTCGCCCACGCACACGGCGCTGAAATTCGTGATCCCCGTCGAAAGCCGCTGAGTCTTCGCGGGCCAAAATGGCAAACCATTTGCGCGTTCGGATGGAAAGCTCCGCGGTTTTCCGGGACAGAGACTGCGCGTTCCTGTTTATGATTGTTCCATGAGCAGATTGCTGGAGGTGCGCAGGCTGACGGTCGAGTTGCCGACTCCACGCGGATGGGTGCGCCCGGTGAACGACGTTTCCTTGTCCATCGAAGCGGGGCAAACCCTTGGCCTGGTGGGAGAATCGGGCAGCGGGAAGACGATGTTGTCGCTGGCGCTGATGGGCTTGTTGCCGGCGGGCGCGAAAGTTAGCGGCGAAGCGTGGCTGGAAAGCACGCATTCCGAAGAATCAAGAGAGCCGGATGCCTTGCAAGGACGCGTGGAACAAAATGCAGCGATTGGGCGCAAAAACCTGGCGGGTCTGCGCGAAAGCGAATGGCAGAAAGTGCGCGGCGGGGAAATCGCGATGATCTTTCAGGAGCCGATGACCTCGCTGAATCCGGTGATGAGCGTGGGCGCGCAAGTCGCGGAAGCCATCCGTGCGCATGACCCGCAGATCTCGCACTCAGCACTACAGCAGCGCACCATTGCAGCGCTGCGCCGCGCGGCGGTGCCGGAACCGGAGACGCGCGCGAAACAATTCCCCCACCAGCTTTCGGGAGGTTTGCGGCAGCGCGCCATGATCGCCATGGCGCTGGCCTCGGAGCCGCGCCTCTTGATTGCGGACGAGCCGACCACCGCGCTCGACGTCACGGTGCAAAAGCAGGTGCTGGCGTTGCTCGACCAGCTCCGGCGCGAGATGCGCCTGGGCATGCTGTTCATCACCCACGACCTTGGCGTCGTCGCGCAGGTAGCGGATCACGTCGCGGTG
>DATFYV010000092.1:0-14208 GCA_035314845.1 Candidatus Acidiferrum sp. | reverse complement strand
GCGGCTAAGAACACAGGTTTAGAGTGGGTGACTTCTCCTGCCGCAAGTTACCCCTGCAACAGTAAATACGACACACAGCAAACATTGGATGAGCGCACCGGAGCTAGGTAAGTGGCCCATCCACTACATAGTCGGCGAGTTTGCGCGCGCGGTCAACTACCGTGCCAAGTGCGGGGCCGTCGAGGTAGTTGCCGGCGAGTGCCAGGCCGGGGAACGCGGTCAGTTTCTCTTTGAGCTGTTGGCTGCGGCGATGGTGGGTCAGGTCGTACTGCGGGATGGCGCGAGGCCAGATTTGTGTGTTTGCGAGGATGGGGGCTTCGGTGATGTCCAGGATGCGGCGGAGCTCCTGATGGACGATGGTCTGTAAGTCCTGCGGTGAGAGTTTTGTGGCGGCTGAATCGAAAGCGCCGCCCACAAAACTGGTAAGAAGAACTGCGCCTTCGGGAGCGCGTCCGGGAAACAACGAGGAATTCCATACACTGCCGAGGATGCGCAGGTTCGCGCCGCGTGGAACCAGGAAGCCGAAACCGCGGAGCGGGTTGGTGATCGCGGCGCGGCGGTAACCCAGGGAAACGACGCAGATCGGGGCGTACTCGATGGAAGAGAGCAGCGGCGAGATGGATGGGTCGAGAGCCTCGAGCAAGGTTGCTGCGACGTTGGCTGGAGCGGCAATGAGAACGTGGTCGGCGTAGAGAGGATCGGGCGTTGCAGCGGAGGCGCTCGGCGTGCGAAATTCCACGCTGAAGCGGCCGGGAGCCCAGGATGGCGAAAGCAAAATGCGCGTGGCTTCGGCTTCTACATGCAGCGCGGATCCGAGACTGGCGATAAGAGCATCGGTGACAGTTTGGTTGCCGTGCTGGAAGCTGGCGAGTTTTGGGGCGCCGGAGGCTGGTCGCTTGGCGCGAAGCATGCCGCGGATGACGCTGCCGTGCGCGCGCTCGGCGGCGTAAAGTGTGGGGAACGCGCTGCGCAGGCTGAGTTTTTCGGGATCGCCTGCGTAGATGCCGGAGATGAAGGGGCCGACCAATTTTTCAAGGAGTTCGGCTCCGAATTTGCGGCCGATGAAACTGGCGATGGATTCGTCGCCCGCGGAAGTTTCCGCGGGAGGCCTGGAGTTGCCGAGAAGATCGCGCAGGATGCTGAACTTTGTGCCCGCGCTGAAGAGCTTGCTGACGAAGAAGGCGGGCGGGTTGAGCGGGGCGGGGGCGAGCTCGCCGTCGAGCAGGAGGTAGCGAGGAAGTTTTTCCGGCGCGGTGCGGATTTCGGTACTGAGAGTTAGGTCGCGCGCGAGTTTCTGTAGGGATTCGGTGAAAGAAAAGCTCTGCGGGCCCAGTTCTAGAAGGAAATCGTCGCGCTTTAGGGACCGGATTACGCCGCCGGCGCGGTCCGAAGACTCGAAGAGATGAGCGTCGATACCGCGCTGGCGCAGGGTGAAGGCGCACGCTAGGCCGGAGATGCCCGCACCGATAACGATGGCAGGGAAGTGCGAGGCTGGGGCGGGGGTCGTCACGAATTTGCGCGGTGAGTCGGGCGCATAGGAATTTTAAAGCGTTTTGGAGAACAGTGGTTTGGCGTCGAGTTGCTGTTTTTCTAGGTAAGGATCAAAAGCCATCGCCAGGTTGCGGATGAAGATGCGCCCGAGCCAGGTGGCGCGCAGTTCGTTGGCAGTTTCAACGAGCAAACCGTCTGCACGGGCGGCGGCTAGTTTTTGCAGGTCGGCAGCGAAGTAGGTGTTGAAATCGATGGCGAACTCTTTGGAAATCTCGTCTTTGAAGATCACCGTATGGCAGAGCAGACGGCTAATCACCGCGCGGCGGAGGCGGTCGTCTTCGGAGAGTCGATAACCGCGCATCGTGGCGATGCCGCGGGAGGCGACGGCGGCTTGCCAACCTGGCAGGTCGCGATGATTTTGGGCATAGGCGTTTTGGATGCCGCTTATGGCGGTGATGCCCATGCCGTAGAGGTCGGCGCCGGCTTTGGTGGTGTACCCCTGAAAATTGCGGTGCAGGGTGCGGTTCTGCTGGGCGGTGGCGAGTTCGTCGCCGGGCTTGGCGAAGTGATCCATCCCGATGTACAGGTATCCGGCGTCGAGAAATTTGCTCAAGCCGGTGCGGAAAATTTCAAATTTTTGCATGCCTTCGGGTAAATGCGTGGCGAAAGAGCCTTGCTGTTTTTTCAGCCAGGGGACGTGCGCGTAGCTGAAAAGCGCGATGCGGTCGGGAGCCATCGTGAGGATTTGGTCGACGGTGTGGGCGAAGCGCTCGGAAGACTGGTAGGGCAGGCCGTAGATGAGGTCCACGTTGATGCTGTCAAAGCCGAGTTCGCGGGCGGCGACGATTAGGTCGTGCGTCAGTTCGTAAGGCTGGATGCGGTGTATAGCTTGCTGGACTTCAGGGTGAAAATCCTGCACGCCCATGCTCAGGCGGTTGAAGCCCAGCTTGCGGAGGACCTCGAGATGTTCGCGGCTGGTGACGCGGGGATCAACTTCGATACCGATTTCCGCGCTGGGGGAAAAAGTAAAACGCTCATGGGCGTAGGTGAAGAGGTCTTCGATTTGCGGCGGTGTCAGATAGGTCGGCGTGCCGCCGCCCCAGTGGAATTGTACGACTTCGCGTTTCCGTGAGATGTTTTGGCTGACCCGCTCGACTTCCTGCTTGAGCACATCGAGATACGGCGGCGTCACGCCTTTATTTTTGGAAATAATTACGTTGCAGGCACAGAAGAGGCAGAGGCTTTCGCAAAAAGGCAGGTGCATGTAGAGAGAGACGGGGCTGTGCGCGGCGTTGGCTTCGGCGTGGACCTGCTCGAGATCGTCCGGGCCGAAGGAATCGTTCCATATGGGCGCCGTTGGGTAGCTGGTATAGCGCGGGCCGGGGCGATTGTATTTGGCGAGGAAATCTTCACTGACGTGGAGTTCGTCGCGCATGGCTTGCGTGGAGTTGGGCGGGGTCATGGGTGAGCCTCGGCGCGGATGGGAACGGGTTGCGGCGGCTCCGCAAACGCGATTTTTTGCCCGGTTTCGATGAAGAGTTGCGCGTTTTCCACTGGCGTGTGTTGCAGAATGCCGTGACCGAGATTGAGGATGTGCCCGCGGCCGTGGAGCGCGTTGGCGATTTCACGCGTGGCGCTGAGAATCTTTTCTTGAGGGCCGAAAAGTATGGCGGGATCGAGATTGCCTTGCAGCGCCATTTTCGGTCCGATGAACTTACGCAGCTCCGCAAGATGGATGCGCCAGTCGACGCTCAGAACATCTGCACCGGAGCGAGCTATGGCGGAGATGAGGTGGCTGGAGGCTTTAGTGTAGTAAATCACCGGGGCTTGGCCGGCGATGTGCGAAATGATTTGCTTGACGGCGGGGAGGGCGTAGCGTTCGTAGTCTTCACGGGTGAGCTCTCCGCACCAAGTATCGAAGAGTTGCACGGCGGAGGCCCCAGCGGCGATTTGCGCTTTTAGGTAGCCGATGGTGGCTTGCGCAATTTTCGCGAGCAATTTTTCAAAGGCCGCCGGCTGGTGATACAGAAAACTCTTTACCGTGGCAAAGCCTTCCTTGGTCTTGCCTTCGATCATGTAGCAGGCCAGCGTGAAGGGCGCTCCTGCGAAGCCGAGCACCGGCACTTCGGGGCCGACTTCTTTCACGATGCGGCGGATGGCTTCATTCAGGAAGCCGGTTTCGGTTTCCGGATCGAAGATGCGGAGGCGGTCGACGTCAGCGGCGCTGCGGATGGGTTCGGGTAGATTGGGGCCCGCGTCGCCAAGTTCCAGTTTCAGACCCATGGCCTCCGCGGGAATTAAAATGTCGGAGAAAACAATTATGGCGTCAACGCCAAGCCTGCGAAACGGTTGCAGCGAAACTTCGACCGCCAGGTCGGGCGTCTTGCAGACTTCCAGGAAGGGTCGGTCAGCGCGGATCGCGCGATACTCGGGAAGATAACGCCCCGCTTGGCGCATCATCCACACCGGCAGGCGCGGAACCGCCTCTCCGCGGCAAGCGCGCAGGAAGAGTTCTTTGCGAGTAAACGCGCCGGTCGATAGGGTCATGGGCCTGTCGTGCACAGAATAGCAAATCTGTTGCAGGATTGCCCGGGAGCGGTTTCCACCCGCTGGCGGCTTACGCCGGGACTGCGAGGGGTAGCTGGGTGAGCTATACTCATAGTTTCAGGGGCCTGCGGCGAACAAGATTATGAACCACGCCTATTTCATTCTCGCGGTGCTTGCCTACAGCATTAGTTTGGCGCTGTATTTGGGCTTTCTGAATACTGGCAAAAAGCCCGCGGGGCCGGCCGCGACGTTATTTCTCGGCTTGGGGATCTTGGGCCATTATTTTGCGTTGCTGGAGCGGTCGCGCGGGTTGCATACCGTGCCGTATCACGATCTATATGGATCGCTTTCGCTTTTTGGATGGCTCCTGGCATTGACCTACCTGGGGCTTGAGTTGGTTCATCGAGAGCGTTCCGTTGGGGCGTTTGTGGTGGCGATCGTGCTGGCGGTATTTTTGGCCTCGCATTTGGCGCCGCCGGACAGGCTTAGTCCGCCCGCTGCGCATGGACCTATTTTTGCCTTGCACGTGGTGTTGAGTATTTTGGCCTACGCGGCCTTCGCTTTATCGTTCGTGCTCAGCCTGATTTACCTGGGCGAGGAGCGCCTGCTGCGCAGCCGGCGGTTGGGTAATGTGGTGTGGCGGCTGCCGCCGCTGGATCTCCTGGAGCGCATGAGCCGGTCGAGCGTGTTGATCGGACTGTTCTCGATTGCAGGAGGGACGGCGCTGGGCTTCATCTGGGTGGACCGCCTGCACGGGCAATTTTGGTATTACGACCCTAAGTACGTAATTACGCTGCTGGTGCTGGCGCTGTACGCGGTCTATTTTTTTGCGGCGCGAACGGCGGCGTGGCGTGGCGCGCGGGCTTCCAAGTTATGCATTTTTAATTTTGTGATTGTGGTTTTGAGTTTCACGGTGGTGAATTTGTATCTGTCGCAAAGTCATCGCTATTTTTAGGGCGCTCAGGGGCGCGTGACAGCATGGAGATAGTCCTCGTCGGGTTGAATCACCGCACTGCGCCGCTGGAGGTGCGGGAGCGGTTGTCATTTACCGCTGACCAGGCGCGACGGGCTGCCGACGAGTTGCGTGCGCGAGGACTGCTCGAAGAGACCCTGGTGCTTTCCACCTGCAATCGCAGCGAGGTCTACGGCGTTCCACCGGAGGCCATACACGAATGCGCCCCGGGCCTGTCTTCCTTCCTTAGCGAATTTCATGCGGTGAAGCACGACCTGCTGAGTGTTTCCCTTTATCACCATTACGATCAGCATGCCGTTCGGCATCTGTTCCGCGTGGCTGCAGGGCTGGATTCCATGATGCTGGGCGAGGCGGAAATTCTGGGCCAGGTGCGCGAGGCCTACAAGTTTGCTCAAGAGCATCGGGCTACCGGGCCGGTGTTGAATCGGCTGTTTCAGGGAGCGTTGGAGGTTGGGAAGCGCGTACGGTCCGAGACAGAGTTGGGGACGCGGCCCATGTCGGTAGCCTCCGCCGGCGTCAAACTGGCCGAACGCATTTTTGGCAAGCTCAAAGAGCGCACGGCCCTGGTGCTGGGTGCGGGTTCGGTGAGCGAATTGGTGGTGTCGCAACTGCGTGATCGCGGCATCGCGCGGCTGCTGGTGATGAATCGTTCCGTGGAGCGGGCTGCAAGTTTGGCCAAGCAGTTCGGCGGCACCGTGGTGCCCTGGGGTAGTTGGGACGAAGCGTTGCTGGCGCCCGACGTGGTAGTTTCGTCGGTCGCGGCGGAAGAACCGGTGCTGCGGCGTCCCGCTCTCGAACGCGTGATGAGCGCGCGGGGCAATCGCGCATTGTTTCTAATGGATCTCGGCGTGCCGCGAAATATTGAAGCTGCTGCGAGCGAACTTTACAACGTGTATGTGTACAATTTGGATGATCTTTCGGACATCGTGCAGCAAAATCGCAGCGCCCGCGAAAGTGAAATTCCTCGCGCCGAACTGATCATCGACGAGCACGTCGGCAAATTTCTTTCCTGGCAAGCCAGCGTGGACTTGGTCGGGCTGGTGGCCTCGCTGCGCGAGCGGGTGCACAAAGAGCGCAGCGAATTTCTCCATGAGCGGCTCAATGACATGCAGCATTTGCGTGCCGAGGATCGCGAGCGCTTGCAGAACATCGTCGGCGACCTACTGGAGCGACTTTTGATTGAGCCGGCGCAACAAATACGCGGCGAGCGCGAGCTGCGCCGCAAAATCCAGAACGTCGAAGCGCTGCGCGACCTGTTTCTTAACGCTAAGGACAAACCTTGAGAGCTTTGCGTATCGGAACGCGTGGGAGCATGCTCGCCAAATGGCAGTCCGAGAGCGTGCGCAAGCAGCTTTTCGCCGCCACCGGCATGGAAGCGGAAATCATCATCATCAAGACCGCCGGCGATAAATTGCAACAGTCCCCATTGACGCAGATCGGCGGCAAGGGGATTTTTATCAAGGAACTGGAAGAGGCGCTGTTGGACGAGTCCGTCGATCTGGCGGTGCACAGCGTAAAGGACATTCCCACCGATACGCCTTCGCGGCTGTGTTTTCCGGCGGTGTGCAAGCGCGCGGACGTGCGCGATTGCTTGGTGGCCGCGACTGGCATAACGCTAAGTACTTTGCGCCAGGGCGCCCGCGTGGGCACCGGCAGCTTGCGGCGACAAGCGCAGTTGCTGCACGTGCGGCCGGATCTGGATTTTCGGGATTTGCGCGGCAACGTGGATACGCGCCTGCGCAAAGTGGACAGCGGCGAATACGAGGCCATTGTGTTGGCCAAAGCGGGTCTCGACCGCCTGGGTCTGAGCCAACGCATCGTGGAGACGATCTCTCCTGAAGTTTGCCTGCCGGCCGTTGGGCAGGGTGCCATCGCGGTGGAGGCGCGCTTGAAGGACACGGAAGCCGCGGAACTGCTTGCGACGCTGGACGATGCGGAAACACGCACCGCGATCATCGCAGAGCGCGCGCTGCTGAAAGCGATGCAAGGCGGCTGCCAAGTGCCGCTGGGCGCCTGGGCGCGCATGGAGCGCGGGGAATTTGTGATGGAAGCTTGCGTCTGTTCGGTGGACGGCGTGCGGTACATCAAGGAACGCATCAGCGGCGCTGCGGACCAGGCGGCACAACTCGGCGAGCAACTCGCGCAGCAACTGTTACAAGCGGGCGCGATGGAGATTTTAGAATCCGTGGGACGCCAGCGTGGCTGAGCAATCCTTATCCGCGCTGGCAGGGAAGCGCATCGTCGTCACGCGCGCGGAGGCGCAAAGCGAGGGGCTTTTCGATGCGCTGCGATCTCGTCGGGCGGAACCGGTACTCTTTCCACTGATCCGAATTGTCGCTCTTGAAGATTACGGGGCGCTGGACGCGGCACTTGTGCGGCTGCGCGCTGGTGATTGGATCATCTTGACCAGCCAAAATGCCGTGACTCCCGTGGCAACTCGCGCCAGGATGCTGCGAAAGGAGTTTTTCGGAGCGGCTAACGGGATTCTGGTCGCTGCCGTAGGGCCAGCGACAGCGAAGGCTGCGCAAGCGCTCAACGTGAAGGTGGATTACGTAGCGAAAACACACGACGGAGTATCCTTGGCGAACGAATTGAAAGAGCGCTTGCGTGGCCATCTTGCGCTCCTGCCCCGCAGCGACCTGGCTGGCGGAGCACTGCCTGCAACGATTCAAAAAATCGGCGGACAGGCCGTTGAAGTAATCGCCTATAGAACGGAACGTGTGAATGAGTGGGAGGGTCATCTGGTGGACATGATTCTCGAAGGCGCGGTTGACGCTGTAGTTTGTTTCAGCCCCTCTGCGGTGCACGCGCTCACGGATTTGCTGGCGGTCCGGGGCGCCGTGAATTTCCAGGACAAAGTGGCATTCGCGGCGATAGGGGCGGTTACCGCCCAGGCGTTTCGGTCCGCGGGGATTCGCAAACCTCTGGTAGCAGTCGACGCCAGTGCGGAAGCGACAGTGAAAATACTCAGCGACTATTTCGCCAGTCGAGAACAATTCCAGAACGCAGGAGCGACAAACTCATGAGTTTTCCCGTGCAGCGGCCGCGGAGACTGCGCAGAACGGAAGCTCTGCGTGGGCTGGTGCGTGAAACGCGTTTGACCACCGCGGGGCTGATATATCCATTGTTTGTTTGTCCCGGCGAGAAGGTGCGGCAAGAAGTCAGTTCCATGCCGGGCGTATTTCAGCAATCGGTGGACGGCATCGTCGAGGAGTGCCGCGAAGTTGCGTCGCTGGGAATCCCGGGAGTGATCCTGTTCGGTCTGCCGGAAACAAAAGATGCACGGGGTAGCAGTTCGCTGGAGGCGCACGGCGTAGTGCAACGAGCTGTGGAGGCGATTCGCAAGGCGAATCTGCCGCTGTTGGTGATCACCGACGTTTGCTTGTGCGAGTACACCGATCACGGCCACTGCGGCGTGATTGAAGGCGGCGAAGTGCTCAACGATGCCACGGTGGAAATTCTCGCGAGGCAAGCGCTTTCCCACGCGCGCGCTGGCGCGGACATCGTGGCGCCCTCGGACATGATGGACGGGCGCGTGGCGGCCATTCGCGCGACGCTCGACGAACACAAGTTCGCAGACGTGGCCATACTTTCCTACGCCGCGAAGTATTGCTCAGGGTTTTATGGGCCCTTTCGCGAGGCCGCGCAATCTTCTCCGCAATTCGGCGACCGCCGCAGCTACCAAATGGATCCCGGCAACGCGCGCGAAGCATTGAAAGAGGTCGCGCTGGACCTCGAAGAAGGCGCCGACATGGTCATGGTCAAACCCGCCATGCCGTATCTGGACGTGATTCGCCAGGTGCGCGACGCCTGCAACGTGCCGGTGGCGGCGTACAACGTCAGCGGCGAGTACGCCATGGTGAAAGCCGGGGCACGCAACGGCTGGCTGGACGAAAAACGTGTTGTGCTGGAAATTCTCACCGGCATTCACCGTGCCGGCGCCAGCATCATTTTGACCTACCACGCCAAGGATGTCGCGCGCTGGCTGGCGTCGTGATAATTTAGCGTTATGGCGACCAACGTCCCCACAAAAACGGCGAAGCCCAACCGCCATCGTTCCCGCGAGATTTTTGCGCGCGCCGAGCAGGTGTTGGTTGGCGGTGTGAATAGCCCGGTGCGCGCGTTTCGTTCCGTCGGTGGCGAACCGCTGATTATCGAGCGCGGCAATGCGCAGCATCTTTACGATGCGGATGGCAACGAATTGCTGGACTACGTCTGCTCCTGGGGCGCGCTGATCCTGGGGCATGCACATCCCTCTGTTGTGGCGGCGATCGCGGACCAGGCGCAGCGCGGCACCAGTTTTGGCGTGACCACCGAACTGGAGATCGAACTCGCTTCGGCAATCAACTGTGCGATTCCCACGATGGAAAAAATGCGCTTCGTCTCCAGCGGCACGGAAGCGACCATGAGCGCCGTGCGCCTGGCGCGGGGTGTCACCGGCCGCGACTACATTTTGAAATTCGAAGGCTGTTATCACGGACACGCGGACAGTTTTCTTTCGCAGGCGGGCTCGGGGCTGGCAACCCTAGGAATTGCAGAATGCCCTGGTGTGCCGCAGGCGTTGGCGGCATTGACGCTCAACGTGCCGTACAACGATCTGCCAGCCGTCGAGCGCATGTTTGTCGAGCATCGCGACAAAATCGCCGCGGTAATCGTCGAGCCGATCGCCGCGAACATGGGGGTAGTCCTGCCCGCCGAAGGTTTTCTGAAAGGTCTTCGCGAAATTACCCAGAAAAACGGGGCATTGCTGATCGTCGACGAAGTGATCACCGGATTCCGCCTGCACTACGGTGCCGCACAGACTCTTCTCGGAGTGGAAGCCGACCTTACGACCCTAGGAAAGATTATCGGCGGAGGTGTACCAGTCGCCGCATACGGCGGACGCGCGGATTTGATGGATCACGTTGCCCCGCTCGGCCCGGTCTATCAGGGCGGAACGTTGTCCGGCAATCCCTTGGCCATGCGTGCCGGAATTGCCACGCTGAGGGAGCTCACGACACCCGATTTTTACGACACCGTGAATCGCAATGCCGAACGGTTAGTCTCCGGGCTCCGCCGCGCGGTCGCCGAATCGGGAGTTCCCGCGGTGGTGAACGCCAGAGGTTCGCTGGCCACGATTTTCTTCACGCCGCAACCCGTGACCGACTACACCGCGGCGAAGCGCTCCGATAAAAGTCGCTACGCACAATACTTCCGCGAAATGCTGGACCGTGGTATTTTCCTGGCGCCCTCGCAATTCGAAGCCGCGTTTGTTTCCGCCGCGCACAACACGGAAGACATCGACCGCACCGTGGTCGCCGCGCTTGCTTCCTTGCGCGCGATTGCCAATCTTTCGTAGGTTTTCAATATGAGTATCCTAAGACTCTATGTGGAGAGCAAGCTATGGCCGAGTTTGAACTGCCCGAACGCCCTGAAGAAAAGTACGAAGACAACCCGTTGATCCTGCCGGTGTCTGTGACCATTTCTACGCTGGCCGTGCTGGTTGCCTTGGTTACTATGTTCGGTCACCGCGCGGCCAACGAGCAGATCCTTCTGCAAGCCAAGGCCTCTGACCAATGGAACTACTACCAAGCGAAAAATATCCGCTTTCACGAAATGGAAGGTTATGTGGACCTCCTTGCCAACCTGGCCCCCGCCGACAAAGAAAAGGCTGAAACCGCCAAAGAAAAGTACGTGAAGCAAGCTGAGAAATATGACAGGGACAAGGACGAAATCAGCAACGAAGCCAAGAAACTCGAAGCCGAGCGGGACGTCTTCGGTCAAAAGGAAAATCGCTTTGACACCGGGGAAGCCTTGCTGGAAATTGGCCTGGTCATTTGCTCCATGACCCTCCTGACCAAGAAAAAATTCTTTTGGTTCTCCGGCATCGCCATCGCCGCCATCGGCGTCGCGTTTGCCATTACCGGCTTCCTGCTGCACCCGTAAAGCCTTCTGCGGCGGGGCGTGGTCGCCCTGAAAATATCGCGATCCCATTTTGCAGGGCGGCGGTTTGTCCTGAGGGCTGTGCCCGAAAGGCTTGACGCCACTTTTTGCGCGTAAACCGTGCCCTCTCAGTTGTGCGTCGTGGATATCCTCATCTTCTCGACTTGTCGCACCGGGACGGCATGAGATGTGTGGATTTATGCGGAATTACGTCCATAGCGCAAATTACTAGAAGGAAAATAGCCCTTGCTCGTGCTCTGCCTGTACCACCGGCCAGTGGCCTTTTCGCGGCAGAACGCAAACGCCCGGGTGTACGAACTCCATAATTCCCGTATGCTATTACCTGTTTGACGTTCCCCGACCGGTTCGAACAGTTGTAATCGTGCAATTGTTAGCGGAGGCTGCAGAAGCCCGCCCGCGCGGCATTCTTGCGTGGCGGCGTTTCCCAGACAGCTATAGGAATGTCGCAACGCGCCCCGTTCGAACAGAGTGTGCTCCCCAATCAAGAACAGCTCGCTACGATGTTGAAGTACGTGCGCGAGCTGGTAGCGATTTTGACCAGCGAAGGCACTATCCTCTTCGCCAGCGCCAGCTTTTCCGGCGTGCTCGGATACGCCCCCGACGAGCTGCCGGGTTCAAGCATTCATTGTCTCCTGCACCATAACGACAAAAGCGTGCACCACGAATTGTTGCGCCATGGCGGCCAGTCCCAGAACGGCGCTGCGAGGCCCCGCTGCCGTCTGCGCGGACGCGATGGCGCGTGGCGCTGCTTCGAGGTGGAGGTGCAAGCCCCGCCGCGGGACTCTGGCCTGGAAGGCCTGGTGGTCACGTATCTGGACGTCACCGATCTGCAGCGCATGCAAGCTGAGCGCCAGGTGATCTCCGAAGTAGTGCACGCGCTGAATGAAACCGCCAACCTGGATCAACTACTGGTTAGCATTCATAAAGCGCTGAAGAAGGTGTTGTACGCCGAGAACTGTTTCGTGGCCCTGCATGACCCGTCCACGGATTTGTTTCACTTTCCATTTTTTACCGATGAGTTTGACACCGTGCCCCCGCCGCAACGCGTGGGGCGCAGCTGCACCGCGTTTGTTTTTCGCACCGGCAAGGCGCGCCTGATCCCGCAATCGGAGTTCGACCGCCTTGTGGAGCAAAACGAAGTGGAACTGGTTGGTTCGCCCTCTCCCGCGTGGCTAGGTGTGCCGCTCAAGACTCCCACTGCCACCATCGGCGTCCTCGTTGTGCAGCACTATCAAAACGAAAATGCCTACGACGTTCGCGACCTGGAATTTATCGACTCCGTGGGCGGCCACATCGCCCTGGCCATCGAACGCCGCCGCGCGGAAGAAGCATTGCGCAAGAGCGAATCGACCTTCCGACTGCTGTTTGAACACAATCCTCTCCCGACATGGGTGTTCGACTGCGAAACCTTGCGCTTCCTGCAGGTCAACGAAGCCGCCGTAAAGCAGTACGGTTTCACCGCCCAGGAATTCGCCGACATGACCATGTTGGACATCCGCCCGCCGGAGGACCGCGCCGGCTTCAAGCAGCAAATGGAGACTTGGCCGGATAGCGGACAATATCAAGCGCACTGGAAACACATGCGCAAAGATGGCCGCGCCGTAAGCGTCGAAATCATTTCCCACCAACTCGAATATGCCGGCCGGTCCGTGCGCTTGATGGTGGCCCAGGATGTGAGCGAGCGGCAGTCGCTCGAAGAGCAGCTCCGCCAGGCGCAAAAAATGGAAGCGGTGGGCCGCCTCGCGGGTGGCGTAGCCCACGATTTCAACAATTTGCTGATGGTCATCAAGGGCCACACGGAATTGTTGCTGAATGCCGCAGCGCCCTGGGAACAAATCGCGCGCAAAATCGAGCACATCGACCGCGCTGCCGACCGCGCAACAGCCTTGACGCGCCAACTGCTGGCCTTCAGCCGCATGCAAGTGCTGCAACCGCGCGTCATGAATCTCAACGGCGTTGTGGAAGGCATCGGCAATCTCCTCCCGCGCTTGATTGGCGAAGACATCGAACTGGTCATCCGCCCCTCGGCCGCACTCGGCACCATTCGCGCCGACGCCAGCCAGATGGAACAGATCATCATGAACCTGGCTGTCAACGCCCGCGACGCCATGCCCGGCGGCGGCAAGTTGGTGATCGAAACCTCCAATGCGGAACTCGACCGCGCATATAGCGCCTCGCATCCCGTGGTTAAGCCCGGACGCTACGTCCTCCTGGCAGTTTCCGATTCCGGCACCGGGATGGACGCCGCCACCCAGGCCCACATTTTCGAGCCCTTCTTCACCACCAAGGAGCAGGGCAAGGGCACCGGACTCGGACTAGCCACGGTCTATGGCGTCGTGAAACAAAGCGGCGGCTTTATTTGGGTCTACAGCGAAGTAGGCAAGGGTACCTGCTTCAAGATCTATTTGCCGCGCGTCGATCAACCCGCGGAAACGCCGGGCGTGACGCAGCCGCTGGCCGAAGTACCTCGCGGCACCGAGACCGTGCTGCTGGCCGAAGACGAGCAGGACGTCCGCGAAGTGGCCAGAGAATTCCTGGAATCGGGCGGCTACACGGTCCTCGAGGCCCAACACGCCGAGGAAGCGTTGCAACTGGCCGCCCGCCATAACGGCAACATCGCTCTCCTGATCACCGACATGGTCATGCCCGGAATGCGCGGCCAGGAATTAGCCGCCAGACTGCAGCGCGAGCGCAACGACCTGCGTGTCCTCTACATGTCCGGCTACAGCGAGCACTCCGCCGCTGACGCTCCTCACCTCGAAACTCCCGTCCGCATGCTGACCAAGCCCTTCAGCCGCAGCCTGCTGCTGCGCACCGTCCGCGAACTACTCAGCGAATCCCGTAACACCTAACCGCGCTAAGAATTCTTGGTAGGGCCGCAGCATGCTGCGCCCTAGCTTGCCCAGACCTATCGTTCAAGTTGCTTGTTGAATCTCGCCGCGACTGTTGCCGAGCGGATTTTAGACCGCAATCTTCGGATGCTTCAAATGCCAGTCCGTATGCCGCTGAAACTCTCGCGCCGCCTGAATCACCGACACGTCGTCCCCTGCCCGCGCCACAAACTGTAACCCCACCGGCAAATGTTTCTCGGTGAATCCGCAAGGAACGGAAAGCGCCGGCAGCCCGCACAAGTTCCCAATCGCACCCAGGGGATCCGGATAGTCCGGCCCGCTATCCAAGTCCATCTCCAGCGGCGACGCAGCAGTCGGCTCGGAGCCCGCAACTAAAACATCAAACGAATCAAACAAGTCGGC
>DATFYV010000091.1:0-5397 GCA_035314845.1 Candidatus Acidiferrum sp. | reverse complement strand
GATTTTGTGGCGCACGCCAGGATCGAGGGGGCGAACGAAGTCCACGCGCGGGACTGGGCGCTGCTGGGAGTGAGCACGCTGTACGATTTTACGTCCGAGGGATTGGGGCACAACAGCACGCTGCAGATGCCGGACTCCACGTTCCGCTATTTGCGGGTGACGCTGGACGGCGCGGTGAAGCGAGATGAGGTGCTGGGGGCCAAGACGGGCGCGGGGCGCGAGGAGGCCAGCAGGTGGGTGACGGTGGCGGAGCATGCAACGATTGCGCAGGAGGGGCGAGACACGGTGCTGAGCTTTAGCCTGCCGGCGAGAGTGCCGGTAGAGCGCATCTGGTTCGATATTGACGGCGCGCAGGGAAATTTTCTGCGCAGCGTGGAAGTGGAAAGCGTTGAGATCGGCGATGCGAAGGAGAAAAGCGAGCGACTGGTGGGGAACGGGACCATCACCAAGATTCACCTGTTGCGCGGCGGAAAGAAGATTGACCAGGAGGATTCCAGTGTGCCGGTATTCGCGCCGGGACGGGCGTTGAAAATCATCGTGCACAACGGTGACGACCAAGCTCTGAAAATTACAGGGGCGCGACTGCAGCAGATCGAACGGCGGATTTATTTTCAGACACCCGCGGCTAACCAGGTCACGCTGTACTACGGAAACGAACGGCTGGCGGCTCCCAGCTACGATTACGCCAAGTTGTTTCAGGCGGACCCAGGTGCGGCGGAGGGCCGCTTGCTGGTGGAACAGGCCAATGAGGTATACCAGGCGCCGGGCGACCGGCGGCCGTGGTCGGAGCGGCATCCGGCGGCTATGTGGGCGGCCCTGATTGCCGCGATCTTGGTGCTGGGTGGTGTGGCGCTGCGGTCGTTGCGGTATGCTGCGGTGTAGAAGCTGGCTTCCCGGAACTGGTTCGGTACTCTTTTTCGCATCCTGCCTTATGTTTGACGCCCCTTGACACGCTTTTTACAATAGGAATAGAACAGCTTGTTCTTGGACGACAGTGGCGAGTAGCCAGCTGTACGTCAATTCACTTCGCGAGGATAGGCTGTGGCAGTGGGAAGGGAAGCAGGCGAGCGCAAAAGCTAACGCTTTACCCAACGCCGCCGGGTGAACCGTTAGCAGAATGCTGGTCCACGGAGTAAAGTGCTGCTATGAGGACTGCCGCACTGCAAGAACGGCGAAACCGCCAGATTCTGGCGGATATTGTGCGCACGTACATTGAGACGGGCGAGCCGGTGTCCTCGCGCGCGATTTCCAAACGATTTGAGGAGTTGTTGAGTACTGCCACGATTCGCAATGTGATGGCGGATCTGGAGGATGGCGGGTTGTTGTATCAGCCGCATACTTCGGCGGGGCGAGTGCCAACGGCTGCGGCGTATCGCTTTTTTGCGCAGGAGATTGCGTCGCAGGCTACGTTGACGGTGGATGATCGCGACTGGATCCGGCGGGAGTTTGCGGGGGCGAAAACTTCGGCGGAGATTACCGAGCGAGCGGGTCATGTGCTGGCCGAGGTTTCCAACGGGTTGGGGATTATTGTGTCGCAGCCGCTGGGCAAGACGGTGCTGGAGCACACCCGGATGTGGCTGTTGCCCGATGGGCGCGTTGTGGTGGTGCTGGTTTCGCCGGGCGGGAATACGCGGGACAAGATTTTGCGGCCGCAGCGGCTTTTTTCGCAGTCGGAACTGGATGCTACCGCGGATTTTCTGAACCGGCATTATTCCGGATGGACGCTGGAAGCGATTCGCGCGGACTTGCTACAGAAGCTGGCGTCGGAACGCGAGCGTTACGAGGGTTTGATCAGTGGCGCATTGACGCTTTGCGATCCAGTGGCGCTAGCCGACGACGCCGGGCTGCAGGTGCACGTGGAGGGCGCGGCGCAAATTGTGGGGACCGCGGAGTTCGCGGACCAGGCGCAGTTGCGCGATGTGCTGGCGGCGATCGAGGAAAAACACCGGCTGGTGACGATGTTGAATGCGTGCATTGAGACGCCCGAGCCGGTACATGTGCAGATTGGGGTGAAGGAGATTTCTCGGTCTGGGGAGAATTTGGCGGTGATCAGCGCACCGTATGTGCGTAACGACGAGGTGCAGGGTTCGCTCGGCGTGCTGGGGCCGACGCGCATGGATTACGAGCGGGCTATGACGGCGGTGGCGTTTGTGGCGCAGCTCTTTAGCGAGGCGCTGAGCAAGCCGCAGTAATGCATTTACGACGGCTGCGAGGCGATTGTGGGAGTTTTTTGTTGCGGTTGAAAGGCGACCGCCGCGGAAGGCGGCCGCTACAGAATTTTACTTATAGAGGGAGCTGTGACCGTGGGAGTTTTGGACTGGAACGAGAAGAAACCGCAAGGCGAAGGGCCGGAAGACGCGCCTGGAACTGATGGGCAAGAGCTGGCCGCGGACGCTGCTAAGGCGGATGCGGAAGTCGCGAAGCTGGCAACGGACCTGGAAGAGTTGCGGCAGACGTTGCTGCGACGGCAGGCGGATTTTGACAATTATCGCAAACGGATTGAGCGGGAGCGGGGGGACGATTCCAAGCGGACTACCGGGCGTTTGATCGAAGCGCTGTTGCCCATTCTCGATAACTTTGAGCAGGCTTTGGCGGCGCATCGTGAGCCGGAGTATGCCAGTTATCAGAAGGGTTTCGAGCTGATTCACAAGCAGTTGCTGGAAAGCATTACCAAGCTGGGCGCGGAGCGCGTGGAGCCGATTGGGAAGGCGTTTGATCCGCACGTGCATCAGGCGATGGATCGCACGGAGACCTCGGAGTATCCGGATGGGACGATCTTGCAGGTGTTTCAGCCGGGGTATGTGTTTCATGGGCGGGTGTTGCGGCCGGCCATGGTGCGTGTAGCGGTGCATCACGCGCAGGCATCGAAAGAAGTGGCGAACTAGGGTCGGCTAGCTTGGCCTTGCGTTTTGGCATGGCCGTGATACTGCACAGGCAAGAGTGCTTGTGCCACTGAGAAATAAAAAATCTCTAACAACAGGGAACCGCGAACGATGAGCAAAGGGAAACAACGCGATTATTACGAAGTACTGAGCGTGTCACGAACGGCGCAGGTGGAGGAAATTAAGGGGGCGTATCGCAAGGCGGCACTGAAATATCATCCGGATCGCAATCCGGAAAATAAAGAAGAGGCGGATGTGCTGTTTCGCGAGTGCACGGAGGCATACAGCGTGCTGAGCGATCCGCAGAAGCGGCAGATTTACGATCAGTATGGGCACGCTGGTCTATCGAGCGCTGGGGGAACTGGCGGCTTCGATGGAACCGTGTTTCAGGATTTCCACGACATCTTTGGCGATTTCTTTGGGTTTGAGGATTTGTTTGGCGGGCGGCGCGGCGGTGGGCGCACGCGGGCACAGCGCGGTGCGGATTTGCGCTACGACATGACGCTGACGTTCGAAGAAGGGGCGACCGGCGTAACCACCAAAATTAAGTTGCCGCGGCAGGAGTATTGCGAGTCGTGCAACGGCGCCGGAGCGAAGAAGGGCACCGGCGTGCAGTCTTGCCAGGCTTGCGGCGGGCGCGGGCAGCTAGCTTATCAGCAGGGATTTTTTACGATTACGCGGACTTGCCCGAATTGCCAGGGAGCGGGGCAAATCATTAAGGAGCGCTGCCCGGATTGCCGCGGGCAAGGGCGCATCGAGCGCGAACGGACGATCGAATTGCGTATTCCTCCCGGCGTCGATACCGGAACGCGCTTACGCGTGACCGGAGAAGGCGAGCCTGGGCCGAATGGCGGACCGGCGGGGGATCTCTATGTAGTACTGGAAGTGAAGGAGCACCCATTTTTTGAACGGCGCGGGGCGGATTTGTATTGCACGATTCCGCTGAGCATCGTACAAGCCTCCTTGGGCACCGAGTTGCCCGTTCCGGGGCTTGTTGGAGAAGAGCGGCTGAAGATTCCCGAGGGGACGCAGAGTGGTGCGGTGTTTCGCGTGAAGGGCAAAGGTCTGGCGGACCCGCGCGGAGGGGGCAAGGGTGATCTGTACTATCACATCCGCGTACTGACGCCGACCAAACTGACGCGCGAGCAACGGAAACTTGTGGAACAACTGGGCGCCTCGCTGAAAGTGGAAAACAAGCCCGCGGAGCGCGGGTCTTCGTTGTTCGACAAGGTGAAGGATATTTTCGGCTAGACCTTGGGCGGAGCGCGCGGGTAGAATGCCGCGTACCGAGAAGCTGACTTCGAGATTGTCCCAGATATTGAGAGGCTCTACGCGCCCGCGTGCAGGAAAGAGCCGAAAATTGAACATGTTACGGTTTGCTAGATTTTCGTTTGCGGAGGTTCCATGCCTAAGGCGATGAAGGCGCGTTTAACGCAGCCGCTGGTGCGCGAGAACGGAGTGCATCGGCCGGCCGACTGGGACGAGGCGCTGGAGCGCGTGGCGACGGCCTTTCGAAGATCCATCGGGAAGAAGGACTACCGCGATTTCGGGATGTTCAGTTGCTCGAAAACCATTAATGAAGTGAACTACGCAGCGCAGAAATTTGTGCGCAGCGTGATGGGCACGAACAACATCGACAGCTGCAACCGTACTTGACATGCTCCCAGCGTCGCCGGTCTGGCGGCGGTCTTCGGAGCGGGCGGGGGGACGAGTTCGTATCGCGAGGTCGAAGATACGGACGTGATTTTGTTGTGGGGCTCGAACGCGCGGGAAACCCACCCGATTTTCTTCCATCACGTACTCAAAGGCATTCATAACGGGGCGGAGCTATATGTAATCGATCCACGGCGCACCAGCTCCGCGCAGTGGGCCAATTTGTGGCTGGGGCTGGATGTGGGTTCGGATATTTCGCTGGCCAACGCTGTGGGGCGGGAGATTATTGCCGCCGGGTTGCAGCACGAAAAATTCATACAGAACGCCACCAGCGGATTTGAAGCGTATAAGGCGCATGTAGAGAAATACACGCTGGAGCGGGCAGAGCGTGAGACGGGTGTGCCGGCTGCGGCGATTCGCAAGATGGCACATGCGTATGCCAAGGCTCCGCGGGCGCAACTGTGCTGGACTTTGGGGATTACCGAGCATCACAACGCGGTGGACACGGTGGTGTCGCTCATCAATTTGAGCATTCTTACGGGACACGTGGGGCGTTATGGAAGCGGCGTGAATCCGCTGCGGGGGCAGAACAACGTGCAGGGCGGGGGCGACATGGGGGCGATTCCCGACCGCTTTCCCGGGTTCCAGCATGTGGAGAACGATGAGATTCGCGCGAAGTATGAGAAGGCCTGGGGTGTTAAAGTGCAGCCCAAACGCGGCTGGCATTTGAGCGATATGTTCGAGGCCATGGATCATGGAACGCTGACTACGCTCTATGTGATGGGAGAGAATCCCGCGGATTCGGAGGCGGACCGGCATCGCGCGCTGAAACGGTTGCGCGGGCTGGAGTTTATGGTGGTGC
>DATFYV010000090.1:0-4106 GCA_035314845.1 Candidatus Acidiferrum sp. | reverse complement strand
ACGTTTAGGCTGGTTACGTTGAGGGAGAAGCGCTCGCCGAAGTCCTTGCCCAGCGAGAGGTCGAAGGTGGTGTGGCCGGGGAGATGGTCGCCGGGATATTGCGCGTCTGGCGAACCGTTGGTGAAGCCGGAGCCATAGTAGACGTCGGTGGAGGCGTAGGAATGCCAAGGCAAATTAAATTGTCCGCCGATGTGCAGGGTGTTGCGCTGGTCGTGGTCCAGCAGGCCGAAGCCCTGGCCAAAGGAAAAATCGGTCAGCCCGCCGTTGATGGCGCCGAAGCCGAGGGCGAGTTGATTGGAGTAGGTTAGATAAATTTGGGCGCGGTTGCGGATGCGCGGCGAACGCAGCGTCAGCTCCCAGCCGTCGATGCGCGCGCCTTGAATGGTGATGGGAAAGAAAAGGTCGGAGTTATTAAAATTGTTGTGGTCGAAGAAGTTTTTCGCCAACGTTTGGAAATTGTCGGCGTCGAGAGTCCAGCCGCGAAAGGGAATGGTGACGCCGAACTGGTGCTCCTCATCCCGTTCGCCGCGCAGCGGAACAAAGCCCAGGCTTTGGTCCGTGGCAAATTGCAGCAGCGGGCCGGAGATGGTCTGCAAAGGTGGGGCCTGATAAAAATGCCCGTAGAAGGCGCGGAATACCCAGTTGATCTTGGGAATGCGTACGGACACACCGACCCGCGGATCGGTGGAGTCTTCTGAGGTGGACACCAGGCCATTGTTGGTGAGCACGCTGCCGCCATCGAAATGGGTGTACCGCAGCCCGGCGTTAATGGTCAGCCACGACGTGGGCTTGATCTGGTCATCCACGTAGACGGCAAATAATCCGCCGCTGGGATTTCCCGCCGTGGCGGCCAGGTTCTCCGGGCAACTGGAGTTGATGGGATTGCAGGTGAATTGAAAGAACTGGCTGTCCTGTTGCGCGAAGCCGTACAGTCCCGCCCGCAAATTGTTCCAGTCTTTCACCCAGGTGACGGTGGCTTGGCCGCCTTCGTATTTTGAGGAGCGGTTTTGCGAGGTTATGCCGGGAGTATCGAACGGAGCGCTTTCGTAATTCACGCTGTTGTAGTGAAAGAACGGAGACACGGTGGTGACCAGGCCGGGGCTGTAAGTGTGTACCCAGGAAAATGTAGCGAAGGAATCGTTTTCCCGGTTGGCATCCTTTAGATACTCGCCGGGCGTGTTGTTTGGATCGTTGGGATCGAACGGGATCTGGTAGAAATCGCGGCGGGCCTGGGCCACGAAGCGCAGCTGATCTTGCGAGGTCAGGTTGTAAATCAGCGATGTGAAACCGCCAAAGCCGTTGGCGGCGTCGTGAATCACGGCCGAAGTTGGAGTTTGCAAGCCGAGATTGGTGCGATTGCCGTTGACGCTGCCGTAGTAGGCGAAGCGGTTGGTGTGGCCGCCGAAATTCAAGGTGTCGTCGGTCTGGTAGAAATTGCCGATGGTGGAAACCAGTTCGGCTTGGTTGTTGCGTTCAAAGCCGGTGCGCGGAGAGACGTTGAAGATGCCGTAAGTGCGGTCACCGAAGTCCGCGTTGTAACTGCCGCGCATCACTTCGAGCGTGTCGATATCGTTGGGATCGATTTGCGGGCCGAGATTGCTGGCGATGTTGGTGTTGGGAATGGTGACGCCGTCGATGAGCCAGCTGACCTGGTGGCCGCCGCGGACGTGCAGCTGATCGTGGGTGTAGTAGGAGCCTGGGACGTAGTCGGTGATCATGGCCAGGCTGTTGGTGCGCGCGGCGCCGGGAGTTTCCGCGATTTCTTCGCGGTCGACGAGCGTGGTGGGGGTTACCGATTCGCCTTGCGTTGGGCCGGCGTCCGCGGTAACGGTCACCGACTGGTTCTGCGCCGGCAAGCGCAGCTCGAAATGCAACACCGGCGCGCTGCCGGAGAGCACGGTGATGTCCTGCGTCTCAGTGACAAACGTAGGATTGGTTACGGTGACCTGATATTCGCCGAGCGGGACGGCGTCAAAGTGGAAGTCGCCGTTGACGTCGCTTTGCGTGGTCATGGAAAAATCTGAGTACTTTGCTTTGAGCACTACTTGTGTTGCAGCTACCGGGCGGTGTTGCGGGTCATGAATGACCCCGCGTACCGAGCCAAACACCACGGCCATGGCTGCGCCTGCCATTGCCAGCCAAAAAATTGCCGCAAAGCAAATCCTAATACGTCGCATAAGATCGGTCTCCGGTGCAGTAGGCACATAGCGCGCGGCCATCGGCGCGGTTGAAGGAATCAGAAATACGAAATGTGCATGCCAAGACGAAGGCCCGCACAAGCCTGGGCCATTGCTTGCGAAGTGAGGAGCGCTTAAGCCCGAGGGGGAGGAGAAAGAGGTTCTACGGAGCGGGGAAAATCATTTGGCTGCTGGGCTACAAATGCGGGTGCCGCGACGACCGGCGCGGCTATGGAAACTGGCGGAGGCATTACGTAAGCGGCCGGCGGGATTGGTGCGCGGTCCTGTTGCTGGCAGCAGGCCATGCTGCAATTTGCCATGCCCGAACCGCCATACTCACACTGCATGCCGTGACTCGCTTCGCTCGAGGTTCGATGCGATGCGCCGCGATGCTGATGCGCGGGTATCGCGCAGTGATTGCCATCGCAGCATGAGGTGCTCGCTGGCCAAGCGGCTGCCGCCAGGGGAGCGTAGAGGCAAATCGCCGCAAACAGGCACAGCCATGAGGCGAAAACCCTGCTCGAATTGTGGCGTTTCGGTGGCATACAGCTCTTGGAAGCCATAGTCTACGGCAAGTGCCGCCGGAATGCACCCAAGAGTGTGGCGCTGGTGGCCGGTGGCGGTCGTCAACCGCGCTTCTTTTTTTCGACCTGTGCGACGCGGGCTTTCACGAGTTTCTTGATGAGCGTGGATGGCAGAGGCTTGTCGAGAGGGAATTGGATGGTGCCTTTGGAGGTAGTGAAGGATTTCAGGTCGTTCTTGAAGGCGGCGACGATGGATGCGGTGGGGAACAAGCTGCAATGGTTGGCGAAGGCGGCGTACCACACCAGCATGCCTTTGTACTTAATCGCGGGCATGCGATAGCTGATTGTTTCGGTAGCCTCTGGCGGTAGAACGGAGAGGATCGTTGCGCGCAGCTTCAGCAAGGTGGCGCGGGCGGGTTCTGGCGCGACGGCGAGATACTCGTCCAAGTTTCTCGGGACGGCTTGGGCGTTTGCCGCCGGACGACGATTGACGGTCTTCGCCTTCTTCATGCGGGCCATGCTACAGGAACATGCAGTGCAAAATCCATGCCACGAACCACCGCGCGGCGGCTACTAACGCGCCCAAAGAGCGAGCCTGTTAGGAGTCAAGGTGATGATGGAATGGCTCGATTCTCCAGGACACATTTTGCATTAGCTCGGTGTCTATCCGCAGGAGGAGAAACATGCTCCGTCGCTTGGCGTTGGTGTTGGCTCTGTCGCCGTTGCTGCTGGCCGCGAGCGAGAAATCGCCCGCCCAGAACTGCTGCGAATCGGACGACACAAGCCTCTCACAGAAGCAGATAACCGATCTGCTGGACAAGACGAAGCCAATTCAGCCGCCATGCTGCGGTCACGGACTGCATATTGAAGGAGTTATAGTCTCGGCGATATCCGTAAATACTAAAGGCCACGTGACCTGCGTAACAGTGGTCTCAGGACACCCGCTTATCACCTGGGTAGCCATTGATTCGATTAGGCGGTGGAAATTTCGCCCGTACGCAGTGAATAGGGTGAAGAGGAACTTCTGCGGGAGAGTCTCCATCCATTATGAAGCGACGGAATATGGAGTGAAGTACGAAGTGATTCAGGCTAATACGATTGAGGACACTCAGCATTAAGTCTTGAGAGGTTGCTTTAGCGCGGCGGTGCGTTTGCGTCGATCTGCGTCGCTCGGAACCGCACCACCCCGATGCGTAGTCTAATCGAAAATGGACAGCCAGAGAGGCTTGTCTTGACTTGGTGGGGCGGGCATCACAGACTTCTAGTATGGCTCATACTTACATGAAATTTGATTTTGGGACGGACGAGGAGACTGCGCAGCAGGCGCGGCACAAGCTTGATGTGTGGAAGCAGGCGTTCCGGCTGGATAAGAAATTACAGTACAAGCTGGATCGCGGCGAAGCGC
>DATFYV010000089.1:0-15477 GCA_035314845.1 Candidatus Acidiferrum sp. | reverse complement strand
CCCGGGGAATGCGCCCAGCGCACGGGAATCTCCGTAGAGCGCAGGCCATGATGGCGGGCCAGGTACAGCAGTTCGGGATCGAAACCGAAGCGCTCGATACGCTGCTGCGCAAAAATGATTTTGCAAGGTTCGCGTTTGAAGGCCTTGAACCCGCATTGCGTATCCACAAAAGGCAGGCGCAGCGCCAGGCGCACTACGGTGTTGAAAATGATGCCGGCGAATTCGCGGAAACGGGATTGCCGCGCGCTGATCAGTTTGCGATTCATGGCCCGCGAGCCGATGGCGACGTCGAAACCGCCGTCCACGGCGTCCAGTAGCTTGCCGGCTTCGTCGATGGGCGCAGAGAGGTCGGCATCGGTAAACAGCGCGAGGCGTCCGCGGGCCTGCAGCATGCCGTGGCGGACGCTGAATCCTTTGCCGCGATTTACCCCATTGGAGATGATGCGCAGCGTGGGGAGCTGGCCGCGCATATTTTCGGCAACGGCGGCAGTGCGGTCGGTGGAACCGTCGTCGACGAGCAGGACTTCCGTCTCGCGCGCGAAGTTTCGGATCCAGGCCGCGATTTTCGCCAGGGTTTCGGGCAGGCGTGATTCCTCGTTGAATGCGGGGATGATGATGGAGAGTTCCGGTGTGGGCGCTGTCATGTTTATCGAATATTCAGCCTAGTAAATTTTGCGAGCGGCGACGTGGCGGAAGAAGCCGGCGAGAGAACATGTTTTTCCGGCTGTTCTTCGAGTAGGATCGCAAGGCTGCATTCAGTCCTGTGCGGCCACGGCTTCGGCAACATGCTTTTTCCATGAGCCGGAGCGCAGTATTTCGGCCATTTGCTCGAGGGCATGGTCGCATTCTTCTTCCGTGTTGTAAAAGTGCGGAGAGATGCGAATGCCGGCTTTGGGACGGTAGTCGATCAGGATTTCGCGGGCCAGGAGTTCGCGGGAAACCGCGGCGGCGTTCGGACAGTCGATGGAAATCGTTCCGGCTCGTTCCGCGGGATTCTCCGGTGTATTGACGCGCCAGCCGCGGGATTGTGCGCCCTCAAACAGGCGTTTGGTCATGCGCATGGACTTTTCGCGGATGGCGGCGATGCCTACTTCATTCAAGATTTTGAGTCCGGGTTGGCAAGCGTAAAGCGCGGGAATATGCGGTGTGCCGTTTAGGAAGCCGAAGGAATCATGGCGTCGGTCGATGGCGCCGGGTTCGAAGGCGAAGGGGCGTTGATGCGCCACCCAGCCGGTGAGCCCCGGATTCAGTTTGCTGCGCAAGTCTTCGCGAACGTAAAGATAGGCGACGCCCGGGCCGCCGCAGAGCCACTTCAGAACGCCGCCGACGGCAAAATCGACGCCGAGCGTCCTGACATCAACGGGAATTGTGCCCGTGCCCTGAAAGACGTCCAGGATCACATGTGCGCCAACCTTGTGGGCGCGCTCGATGATCGCTTGGGCGTCAACGATGAAGGAACTGCGGAAGAGCACCAGGGAAATCGGGACCAGCAAGGTGCGTTCGTCGATGGCGGCGAGAAATTTGTCGAGATCGATGCGCACATCGCTCGCCGCGGGAACGATTTCGATGCGTGCGCCGAGGCAGCGCTGTTCGTGATAAAAATATTGGACGGAGGGAAATTCCAGCTCGCTCATCACGATTTTATTGCGCGGTTCGCGAAAATCGAAACAGGAAGAGATGACCGCCTGCGTGATGGTGACATTCTGGTGCAGGGAAATTTCACCGGTGCGCGCCCCGATCAGCGGAGCGATTTGATCGCCGACTCCGACGGCCATCTCCCACCAGCCTTCCTCCCAGGCGCGCACGCCGCGGGTGGCCCACGACTCGGCGTAACTGTGCAGGGCCTGATAAACGGCTTTCGGCATGGCGCCCAGGGAGTTGGAGATTAAGTAGGTGGAGCGAGCCAGAATCGGAAACTCGCCGCGCCAGTGCACAAGGTCAGCCATCAATCGTTGCTCGCAATGCCCTTTCCTGTGGATTGAAATCTTCTCCAGACAAAGTAACACAGCGTGAGGAATACCAGCCACAACGGCCCGGCGCGCAAGGTGATGCGAAATCCTGGAATCCACCAGGTAGAGACCAGTACGCCCAGGATCGCGATAGCCCCGAGCAGGGAACTCCAGGGACCCTTGGGAGCGAAGCTCAGGAACGGTGTTCCGGTGCGCTTGGCGTGCCGGCGAAACGCCAGATGCGTTAATAGAGTGATGAGCCAGGCGAAAGGTCCGCCAAAGAAAGCTACCCCGATCATAAAAACGAAGGCGGACTTTTCGTAGAAGTGCGAGAGCAGCAGCGCCGCGACCAGGCCCATACCCGAGGCCAATACTGAAAAAACGGGCATGCCGCGCTTGCTCAAGCGTCCCAGAAACACGGGCGCGTAGCCACCACGAGACAGTGAAAACAGCATGCGCGCAGTGAAATATAGATTGCACATGGCGCTGGAGAGGGCCGCGGTGAGCACCACGAAATTCATCACGTGTCCTGCGGCCGGTATCCCAACATTCTGGAATACGCGGACAAATGGACTTTCGCCAATGCCAATTTGCTTCCAGGGAACGATGCCAACGACCAGCGCGAGACCGCCGAGATAAAAAATCGCCAGGACGAGAAGCGTGCGGCGCAGTGCACGGGGAACAGTGGCCTGCGGGTTAGCGGCTTCTCCGGCGGTGGTGCCGACAATCTCCAGACCGAGGAAACTAAACACCGCCATAGCCACACCGAGGCCGACTCCGTTCCAGCCGTTGGGCAGGAAGCCGCCGTAGGCCGTGTAGTTGGCCGTGCCAATCCGCGGAAAGCCGAGGCCGCAGAGTAAGGCTGTGGCGAGAATCAGAAACACCACCACGGTGACCACTTTGATCATCGCGAACCAATACTCGAAAGTTCCAAAGTTTTTCACGCTGATGGTGTTCACGTAGAGGATAGCCAGCGAAAAGCCCGCGACCCACAGCCAGGACGGAACACCCGGAAACCACAGCTTGCAATAAATTGCAGCCGCTACCACTTCGCTGCCAATGATGATGACCAAGGTGAACCAATAGGTATAGCGCACCGCGAAACCAGCCCACGGGTGCAAAAACATTTCGGCGTACAGCCCGAAGGAGCCAGGCGCGGGGTGAGCAACAGACAATTCCGCGAGCGCCCACATCACGGTCAGCGCGATGAGCGCGCCGCCAGCGAAACTGAGGATGACCGCCGGACCGGCGAGTTGTACGGAAAGCGCGCTGCCCAGGAAAAGGCCCGTCCCGATCGTGGAGCCCAGACCGATCATTGCCACTTGGCGCGACGACAGGCTGTGATGCAGTCCCTCCTCGCGCTCTGCGAGCTTGGCGCCCTGTTCCATGGCAGCGGTGTTTTTCCTTGCGGAAGCGCTTTCAGGCATGCGACGGCATGGTACCAGAGGTTGGCGAGCGCTTAGCTCCGATTTGCCTGGCCACCTGTCCGACCGGACGGTGCGCGACTCAACACGCCTGTACCTCGCTCGCCGCCGCGGTCAGCGCGGGCTCTCTACAATGCAAGAGGTGGCGGAAAGCGCCCAGCGTCTCGCCGCGGAGGAAGTGATGAAAGCCGTTCTTGCGTTGGTGGTGATTTACATCGGCACCTTTTTGGTGGCGATACAGGGTGCTTCGCAAAACCCGGTGCAGGCAGCTCCGCAAAACACTGGGGCAGCGCAAGGTGCGACCAAGTCCATCGACCCCGTCAAGGCCGCGGATATCCGCGCACTCATGGAACTCGTGGGCGTGCGCGACATGGTGCAGGAGAGCGTGACCACCTCCTCGGAACAGTTTCGCGAAAAGCTCCTGGCCACCGTGCCCAACAATGACAAGGGACAAGCGTTCGTGAATGCCTTTGTCTCCAGTTACGAAAAAAAATACGACGTGGACCAATTCGCGGAACAAATGGTAGCAGTTTACGACAAACACTACTCCGAGGATGAAATCAAAGGCCTGCTACAGTTTTACGGTTCGCCGCTGGGACAGAAAGTTGCCGCGGAGATGCCCAAGATCAACCGCGAGATTCAGGACGCCGCGCGCGCCGCAAGTACCAAGGCGGCCAAGGAATCGTTGCTGGCCGTGAAAGAGCAGAACCCGGAAGTGGGACAGTCTGCCCGTCTCGGCGCCGGGCAGCGCCGCTGGCAGCAACGCTCCGCGGAGCCTTCGTCCAACGCTCCGGCGAGTGTATCCACCAGCGCTCCGCAGCCCTGAACTGCTCTTGCCGACTTCCAGCCTCAGTCAAATCTCTTCTTCTTGACCAAGTCGATACCGAAGGTCCCGTTGTAATCGCGCAGGGCCACCAGGGAGAGACTGCGGCTGATGTTGTATTCCACTTGAATCACCTGCTGCTGCGTGGAGCCGACGTTCGAAACATAGGTAATCGTCAAGTTTCTTGAAATCTGCTGTTCCACGGTTACGCGCGCCGCGGGATTCTGGTCGGTCGCCGTTGTCGAGCCAAGGGTCGTCAATCCTGGATCCACCCGGAACCGCGTTATCCCGAACAGTCTCTCCAGGCGCCCGCCCAGCTGGCTGGAGATGGCTTCCGAAAGCAGCGCCGTAGCGCCGGAGTTGGTTTGTGTAGGGCCACCCGAATGCGACGAAGCCTCTGAGGACGTCTGACCCAGGGCCAGCAACGTAATGATGTCGTTCCCTGGCAACGGCGGATCCGAACGGTAGGAAAGCGCCAGCTTGCTCGATGGTCCGGTGAAATCCAGTGTAATTTCGTACTGCCGAATCGTGGTGGTAGCTTCCACGTTCAGCACTGGATCCAACCGGAACGGATCGGCGAAGTTGATATCTCCGCGCGACACGCGATAGCGGTTCCCCGCGAAGAAAAGATCCCCCGACAGGATGTGTACGTGACCCAGGAGAATGGGATGTTCCCAGGTGCCGCGCACGCGCACATCAGCGTCCGCTTCCAGTTCCGCGCCTGGCCATTCCATGCGCGCGTCTGGAGCCGACTGCCCGGTGATGTCAAACTGCAGATTGCGGAGAAAGGTCGAGCCGCCGGAAGGTCCGGAAATCCCTCCCTGCCCGGAAAAGAGCGACGCGGCACTCTCAACTCCCTGATTGAAGTTCACACGTTGGACAACCACCCGCCCGGAGAGAAGTCCCGCGTCGAGTGTGCCAGTAAGACGCAAATTGCCGCCCACCAGCCAACTCATGCCCTCAGGATAGCGGATGCGCACGCGATCGGTGCGGACACCGACGTCGTACCGAATCGGGCGGTCGGCGTAACTTACACTCCCGGTGAGCGTCAGCTCTCCGCCGCCGACTTCCGCGGTCACACTTTGGAAAAAAGCTCGTGAGGCATCGAAAATCAAGTCGCCCTTGATGGCGCTGAGACCGGTGGGGAAATCCGCAGCCCGGGCCGAGGCTTTATCGACATGGACTTTGCCCGTGATTCGCGGCCGGTCCAGCGTGCCTTCGAAGGCCGCATCGATTTGTGCCGCGCCCTGGGTGTCCAGTCCGGGCGCAAAGCCATCCAGCAAACGCAGATCCATGGCCCCATTGAGCTTCAGGTTCACGTTGCGCCGGCCGGTGAACCCGACGGAGCCCGCGATTTGCAAGTTGGTGTCGCTGCCCCGGAAGGTGGCCGGTTCAATTTCGAAGGACTCGCGCGAGGAACGGAAGTGGACATCGCCAGCGTTTTCGAGACGCACATTTTCGTAATTCAGCACCAGGCGAGAGAAGCGGGCATCGACGGTGAGACTCTGCGGTTGTTTAAGGGAACCGCTGACGGCAATATCTCCCGCCACTTCTCCGTGGCCGCTGAACTGTTTGACGTGAAATGCGGATAACAGGAACGGATCGAGGTCAATATTTTTGATGGAGGCTTTTCCATTCAGCGGGAACGGCTCGCGGAGCCCCAGAGTGAAGGTCCCTGAGAGCTCGCCCGTGCTCATGGCCGAATTTACCTGAAACGTGGCGGCCTGTCCGTCGGACTCGAGATTTCCCTCGAAGCTGCCGATCACATCCGCTCCCACGCGCAAGTCCACCAGCCGGATGGTGCCCTGCCCTGACGGAGCTTTGGCTGGGCCGGCAAGTTTCATACGGAAGCTGACTTGTCCCCCCAACGGAAAGCGCGCGGACTGCAGTTGCTGAAAATTTTCCAGCGGCAAGCCCGCGCCCACCAGATCCGCCGAGAGGGATTTGTCATGGAATTGATAGGCCGCGGAGCCGGTGACAATTCCCGCGCCGCGGCCGGCCTCCGTGCCTGGGGCAAAGAATCGCAGTTCCGCGTTGGTAACACGAATTTCGTCGGGCTGGATATTAAGCTGGCCGCGCAAACGGTTGAAAGCCAATCCGTACGCCGTGGCCTCCGAGAGGTCGAATAAACCGGTGACCGCCGGTTGCGAGCGCGTGCCTCGCCCGTGAAACTGCCCGCTCAGCAAACCTTGCACCGGATAGTCGAGCTTCAGCGATTGCTGGATCTCGTGGAGCGGCGTTTTTTCGATACTGGCGTCGACAGTCCAATTATTTTCGGTGCGGAAGCTCCACTCCGTCAGTTCGAGCTCGGCCACCAGCATCGCGTCCATTTGGCCGCGGCGGGCCCGCGCGTTTGTCAGCGTCAGTTGTGCCGGCGAATAGGTCAAATCGCCTTCCAGCGTATCCAGAGCAATCGTGTCGTATTGCAAATGCTCCCCGCGCAAACGCCCCTGGAAGGTCGGTCCGCCGAGCGGGCCGGTAATTTTGCCGTTCCAGTGCATGGCCCCGGAAAGCGTGCGGAGGGCATCTGCGGAACCTGGTTTAGCGCCTTGAATCTTGTTGATGAAGTCGCGGTTGGGCTCCAAGGCGTCGACATCGAGTTTCATGCTCAGGTTGGAATGGCGGGGCTCGAGCGTTCCGGAGATGCTCGCCGTTGCCGAGGGCGTGGCAAACTCTCCCGACTCAAAAGTTAAGATGTTTGGGTCCGCTACCCATTTGAATTCCCAATCCGCGTTGATGGGTTGATGGCCAAGAATTACCTGATCCGGGGCATCAAAGTGCGCGTTACCAGTGATATCGAAGTGTTGAAACGGGCCGACCCAATTTTCCACAGTATCGGCGCTAATGATTCCATCCCAGTGCAGCTCATCAACGGGGAAGCTAGTCTCTTCGAAGGCGAACAGCGCGGGTGCCAGCCGGACATTTTCCACGTGGGTCTCGGCGCGAAACCGCGAGTCGCTGAATCGCATGGTCACCCGTCCGGTCACGCTGCCGCCGAAGACCCCGGAATAGAAATCCGGCACCACGAGGCCCGAATTGTCGATGCGGTACGACCCGCGGCTGTTCAGTCCAGAAGTGTGGAATTGCGTGTAAGGCAGGGAAATGCTTTGCCCGAAGTAATTGCCACTGCCAAGGTATTCTCCGTGGGCGAGAACTCCCTCACCGCGGACATCCACGACCCCAGTGGGCACGAGCGGCTCTCGCAGCATCTCCCGGAGGTCGAACAAATCCACCCAACCGCGATAACGAAACGTCCAGTGCGGATCGGCAAATCCGTTCATGTCACCCTGCGCATCCAGATGCGAACGCCCGGCGTGCAGCTGTCCCTGTTCGAGGGTTATGCCGTCGCGCCAGAGCGTGAATTTGGCGGACAGATCGACCGGCAAGGGCACGTAGCGGAGAGCCGTGAAGTGAATTGCTTGCCATTCCAGGTTGCCGAGATACAAGGGATGATCGAGAGCGCCGCTTGCATCGATCGTTAGCGCTAGTTCCCCGCCCTCAACGGCCAACGGAGTTTTCACCTCGTTGTATAGTAGCCAGCCATCGTCAATCTGTAGGTGACGGACGTGCAAATCGAACAACGTCTGCCGCAGCGGTTTGCTCCCGCCCAACGGCCGCGCCGGGACCGGAACATTGCTCTTACCATCTTTGTCCACGCGCAAGTGGATCGCTGGCTGGCGAAGAATTAATCCATCCAGGGAAATTTTGCGCCCCCAGAAAGATTCAATACGGAGTCCGGCGCGCACCTCCTCGGCGGAAAACAGCGGCGCGCTGCCCCCAGGCTCTTTTCCGTGGATCACCAGGCCCTTCAGCGTGATTTCCTTGGAAAGCCAGCCCACGCTTAGGGTCCGGAGCTCCGTGCGCCCGCCGGTTGCGCCGTCGATTCTGCGAACGATCAGACGGCGCAGCAGCGGATTGGCCGCGCCACTACCAAAAAACAGCACCAGCAGCGCGACGATCAGGAACACCTTCACGCCCAGGACCCAGACAACGTGACGCAGCCAGCGCCATTTTCGCTTGAATGGCACTTGGGTCATTTGCGGCCCGCGTTCAAAAGGATTTCCACATGGATGCGCCCGCGGCTTTCCTTCAGCCAGCGGTCTGCCTCTTCGTTGATGCCTTGCTGGATCAAAAATTCCTGGATGTATTCGCGCGAGGCTTCAAACGTCGGCGGCTGCTGGCCGCGGGCTTTAGCTCGGACCACAACGCCGTTCTGGTAATAATCCTCTACAGCTTTGGCGTCGATCTGCACCGACGGTCGAAAGCGCGAATCGAGGTAGTTGCCTAGGTATAATTGCGACGCCGCCAGCTTCCGTATTTCGCCGTCGCTTAAGCCGTTTTCCTTCTTGCGGCTTTCATACTCCGTCGGAGACGCGAAGGATGCCTTCAAGCGCTCGACATTACGCCGGATGTCGGCGTCCGATGGCCGGGGGAACCGGGAAGTCTCTGCCTCCGAGCGCACCACCCATTGATCGATCAGGCGATCGAGAATCTGCTCGTCGCTTTCGGATTTGCCATCCACGAACTTCTGGTATTGCCGCAACTCCTGAACCTCGCTAAGCAGGATAACGTCATCCTCGATGCGCGCGACGATGCGGTCGATCACCTCTTGTGCGGCCACCTGCGCGCACAGGCCCGCCATCAACAGACCGAGAAGCATTACCCGCGTGGAATTCTTCAACATTAGAAGGACGGACCTAGATTAAAGAAAATCTGAAACTTCGGAAGCCGCGTCCCCTGGCACATCGCCGGACACATATTGGGGTCCGGAGAAATGCCGGGGGTCGGAACAGGAATCACAAACAGCGGGCGATTGATCTGATAGCCTAAGTCCACACGGATGGGGCCAACGGGAGTAGCATAGCGCACGCCAAATCCCACCGTGTGCGAGAAGTAGTTGAGCTCGTTCGTGCAGTTGTATTGGCAATGCGTTGGGGTATCAAAAACCGGCGTTGGCGGACGGTAGCGAAACGTCACCCGCGACAACTGACTGAAGACGTTTCCTCCATCGTAAAATATCGCCCCGCCTAACGCCGAGCCGATAAACGGCAGATGCATGGGAAAGCGAACTTCTTGATTCAGCACCAGCAGAGCTTGTCCTCCGACCGGGTAGCCGGTAAGGGAGTCCCGGGGGCCGGCCTGGTTCAGTGCAAAGCCGCGCAGCGATGTGCCCCCGCCAGCGTAGAACCGCTCTGGCAGAGGGATCAACTGCACGAGTCCCTGCTGAGCGGGAAACGTCAGCGAAACGGTGTCGCGGTAGGGCTGCAAGATACCGATGCGAATGGAACGCGCAAAGCTAAATTTTCCCCGCAGCGGATAATAAGTGGAGTTCTGAAAAAACAGCCGCAAGAAGCTTGCGCTTGAGCCGATTGTGGTATCGGCCAGCGCCACGTCACCGCTGTTAAAAGTGCCCTTCGTGGCTTCGGCGGGGTTGTCGCGCGTATCGCGGATCCACGTGGCGCCAAACTCGGAAACCAGCGTGGGTTGCTCGAACAGCGGGATCTCTTCCGGCGCAATCGTGCCGTTCAGATTCGAAATCAAGACCTTGCGGAACGCATATCGATACACCAGGGTGGTGTGCGGAGTGACCACGTCGGTGAGCTGCACCGAAGCTTCATAACGCGATTGCGTGAAGGTATTTATATCCTGCGATTTTTCTGTATAGGCCGTGACTTGCAAATTCAAGTTGCGGTCGCTCAGCAGATTTGGATGCGTGTATCCCAGTAAAATTCGGTCCTCTATGGTGCTCCCGCGAACCCGCAGCGACAGCGAATCGGCTCTTCCCGTAAGATTATTTCGCGTAATTTCAAAAATCCCGCGGGGCGCTGCTTGCAGCGTGCCGCCCGTCTGGCCGCTGGCCAGCCGCTGAACTTCGAAGCCGCCGCCGTAGGCGATGGTGTAGCGTTTGGCTTCTTCGACCAGCACCACGATGTCTTTGTCGGGATCGCTTCCCGTGGGATTCTGCGGGCCGATGGTTACGCGATTGAAGACGCCCAGGTTATACAGACGCCGCTGCGACTCCACAACGTCGCTCTCGCGCAGCGGCTGGTGTGCCTTGACCTGTACTTCGCGCCGGACGACACCTTCGCGCGTATGCTTGTAGCCGCTTAATAACACTCTTCGCACCCGCGTCTGCGGTCCCTCCTGAATGTGATACACCAGGCGCACCGGCGGTGCTTGCGGAGCCGGTGATATACTCCCGCGCAGTTTTTTCTGGAACGGTGTGGCGTCCTCCGCTTTCCCCTCGCCCGATCCTTGTGGCTCTTCCGAGGGTAGCCGCTCCGCGGTGGAAGTAAACGTGGCTTCGGGGTAGCCCTCGTTGAAATATCTGGCGAGGATGTTGTCGCGGTCGCTGGCGACGTTGGCGTCGGAATAGGGTTGCCCGGGCACGGAACCTACCACCGCCAGCAGCTCCGCTTCCTTGAACGCGTGGATGCCGTCGATCGCCAGCGAGGCCACGCTCGTTTGCGGGCCCTCCACGATGTTGAAGCGCACCAAGCGGTCGCCCGCCCTACCTTTATAGTCGTCCTGCACCGTGGCTTTCACGTTGGCGTCCAGGAAGCCGTTTGACAAATAGACGTTACGCATCGACTGCACATCGGAGTCCAGCAATCGCTGGCTGAAGTGCGATCGCAAACCGAACGAGACGGCGGAAATCTGCAGACGGCCCTTCAGCAAAGTCGTTGCGAAATAGCGATTTCCGCTGATTTCGATACCCGCCAGCTTGTGACGGTCGCCGCGGTCGATGTTATAAGTGATGGTTTCTTCGCTTCCTTGCCATCCCGTGGCGTTCGGACCCGCGGCATGCGTGTCGGTCTTGTAATCCACTTTCGCGTCAAAATATCCTTGGCGCTCCAGGCGCTCCCGCAAGTTGCGTTTGCCCTCCTCCAACAAGTCGGTGTCCACAGCGCCTTCCTGATAGATAGGAACCAGCTTCTTCAATTCACCCTTGGAAACTTTGGCGCCCATGACCACAACTTGTATGCGGGGGCCTTCGTTCACCTCCAGGTTCAGCGCCACGGCATTTTTAGCCGGATCATACGCTCCCCGGCGAATTACCGCGCGCGCGCTTAAGTGGCCCTTCTTGATCAAAAATTTGCGTACCCGCTCCGTGCCCTTTTGCAGCCGCGCCGAGGTCACTTCCTTGCCGGTCTTAATTTTCGTACGCGCGATAATGATCGCCGCCGGGAACTCCGTGCCGTTGCTCAAGACGATATCGCCCGCCAAGGCCCGCGGTCCCGGCTTGATGTGCACCACCACGTCCATTTGGTGGGTATCGGGATGTGGCTGCGTTTCCGCCGAGACCTCGGCGCGATACAGGCCCTCATCCCGCAGCACATCGCGAAGCCGTTGCAGCCCCTCCTCCACGGTGCTGGCGCGGTAAGTGTCACCGAGGCTGATCTGCATAGCTGCCGCTGCGGAAGCATCACTAGGCGGCGCCGTAAGGCTTTCAATGATCACGCGATTGAAGTACAAATTCTCTTTGGCAACGAAATCCAGGCGCAGGCCACCTGCAACGGGAGTGACGACAGCTCGTAGATCGGAATAGTCTCCCGTTCGATACAGCGCGCGCAGGCTGGCGTTAACGTCAGCGCGGTCCAGCGGTTTGCCGATTTCCACCGACACCCCGTCCGGACAGTCCGAGAGCACTCGGCCATCCTCCGTCACTACCCGAATCGCGGTTATCTTGCTCTGCGGACCCTGCGTTATTCCAGTTGGCAGGACCTCGGGAACCTGGCGCTCAACCGTAGCGTTCTGCGCCCGCGCCGCCGCAACTCCCGTCAGGAGTGCTACTCCGACACCGACTCGTAAACCATTGGTCCAGCGCCATTTCATGCGGCTCATTGTTCAGACGAAGCGTAGCATACGGGCGTTGCCTGCCTCACGCACTTTGGCGCTATCATGAAAGCCTTGCCGGACGTGCGTGCCGGTGTAGAGGTCAACCCCGCATTGAGCGATTCGTTTCACGAAAAGTACTCACGCCAGATCCTCTTTCGCCCCATTGGTGCGGAAGGTCAGCGCCGTCTGCTGTCCGCCAGCGCGGTGATTGTCGGTTGCGGAGCCATCGGAGCGGCCGCCGCAAACCTGCTGGTGCGCGCCGGCGTCGGCCGCGCTCGCCTGATTGACCGCGACTTCGTGGAATCGTCCAACCTGCACCGCCAGATTCTCTTCGACGAGCAGGACGCCCGCGATGCCTTGCCAAAGGCAGTAGCTGCCGAACGCAAGCTCCGTGCCATCAACTCCAGCGTCGAGATTGCTGGAGTCGTTGCCGATGTTGGTCCTGCCAACGCGGAAGAACTTCTCGGCGGCTACGGCGTGATTCTGGATGGCACCGACAACTTCGAGTCTCGCCTGCTCATCAATGACTTCGCGGTGAAACACGCTGTCCCCTGGATTTACGCCGCGGCCGTGGCCAGCTATGGCGTAACCATGGCCATCCTACCCGGTCGCACCGCCTGCCTGGCGTGTCTGCTGGAGGAACAAGGGGGCGCCGGCCTCGATGAAACCTGTGACACCATCGGCGTGCTAGGGCCGGTCGTAAACCTAATTGCTTCCCTCCAAGTAACCGAAGCGCTGAAACTCCTGAGCGGCCGGGAAGACGCCCTCAACGGCCGCCTCGTTTCTTGCAATGTTTGGTCCGGACACTTTCAGTCGCTGCGCGTGGCCCGCGATGCGGACTGTCGCGCGTGTGCCCATCGCGATTTCACTTATCTCGCCGGTGCCGCCCAGCCGCACGTCACCATGTGCGGACGGGACTCCGTGCAAATCCATGAGCGCCGCCGCGTCCTGGATCTCGCCGCCCTGCGCGTTAGGCTGGAGCCCGTTGTTGCCAGTGTTCGCCAAAATGATTTTCTATTGCGTTTCGCTATTCCGCCCCACGAAATGACCGTTTTTGCCGACGGCCGCGCCATTCTCAAGGGTTCGCAAGACCCCGCGCTGGCGCGTTCGCTCTACGCCCGCTATATCGGCTCGTAATCTCAGGAACCAGCCTCGGCGCGGACTGCCGTCGCTGCGCATCCATGGGCGGCCCGTGCCACTGGCGCCTTAGCGCGGATGCGATACGCGCCCAAACGAACTGCGCATGTTGGCGCGGTCGAGATTTTCCCGCAGATTCATCAACGTCAGGAACGTGCTCAGGATGCGCGCCTTCAGGTCGTCCGTCAGCACCAGCCCGCTGGTGGCCACGCGCGCTAGGGCTTCGCCATTCGTGGTAATAAACACCATGATCTCGCGCTGCCGCTCGTGCGGGGCATTGCCCAGCGCCGTTTCCCGCCGCATTTCCGCGCAGCTCGCTTCCAGCGACAGTGTGAAATGCAGCAGGCACAAGCGATGTTCGGAAATCGCCGCGGGGGCGTCGTTCTTGCAACCGGTGATTTGGCAGGCTGTGGGCATTGGCGGGCCGCACCAGATAGTTAACATCCCTGTGCCATAAAATCCAGTGCCCTTCCGCGCGGTGCTGCGAAAACTGCATGAGCGGACTGCTCCGTCGCCGGCCGCCGGGCGCAGGGGTTTGCTCAGCGCAGCGTTCGCAATCTTGGAAATTTCGTTGACACTCTGATTTTTGCAATGTATAAAAATACAGGAGCGTGTATAATAGTTTTTATGGGCGCCACCAAAACATTCCGTCACGGGCAAATACTCCGCTTGGTCGGCGATGCCCGCATCGCCAGCCAGGAGGAGCTGCGCCGCCGGCTCGCCGCGGAAAAGTTGCGCGTCACGCAGGCCACCTTATCCCGCGACATTCAGGAGCTGCGCCTGGTCAAAACGCAAAGCGGTTACCGCTCCACCGTCATCGCCCCCTTGGACGCCGCTCCCATGCCCCAGCTGTCTCATGCCCTCGCGGAGTTTCTGCGCGATATCCGTCCTGCCGTGAACATGCTGGTTCTCAAGACTCCTCCGAGCGGCGCGCAGCCTCTCGCCGCCGCGGTGGACGCCGCAAAATTTTCCGAAGTTGCGGGCACTATCGCCGGCGACGACACTGTGCTGATCATTACCCCCAGCAAGAAGTCCCGCGAATCGCTCCAGAAAAAGATCGAAGCGCTCATTAGATGAGAGATCCCTCCCAAATCGCGGTCCTTGGTGTCACCGGCTACAGCGGCCTGGAGCTGGCGGAATTGCTGCTCCATCATCCGTCGGCGCCGAAACCGGTTTTCTATGTCCGCGACACGCAAGGCGCAAACTGCCTCTCCGAGCTGTTCCCCAGGTTTCGCGGCTGGGGCAACGCCCCGGTGCGGACTCTTTCAGACGATGCCATCGCCAAGAGTTCGGCGGGAACTGCATTTTTAGCCACGCCACACGAAGCGTCCGCGTCTTCGGCTCCGGCTCTGCTGGAGGCCGGCATGCGCGTCGTCGATCTCAGCGGCGCATTCCGTTTCAAGTCGGAGGAGACCTTTTCGTCCTGGTATAAGCTGCCGGTGCCGCATAAACCTTTCCTCTCCCAGGCGGTTTATGGTTTGCCGGAACTTTATCCGGCCGACAAAACTCAGAATCCGCTCGTGGAAGCCCGCCTGGTTGCCAATCCAGGCTGCTACGCGACCAGCGTGATCCTCGCGTTACATCCGCTGACCCAAACCGATTGGATCGCCTCTGGCAGTTCGATCGTCGCTGATTGCAAGTCCGGCGCTACCGGCGCGGGCAAAGAGCCCCGCAAAGACCTGCATTTCGTGGAGGTCGAGGACAATTTCAAGGCTTACAACCTCTTCTCCCACCGCCACACTCCGGAAATTCTCGAACACACCGGTCTTTTGCCGGAACAACTAACCTTTACCACGCATCTCTTACCTGTGGCGCGCGGCATCCTATCCACGATTTACGTTTCGCTCGGAGAAAAGCGCACGCTCGAAGAAGTCGAAGCCCTCTTTCGCCAGTGTTACGCCGGTCGCCCCATGATTCGCATCTCGGCCAACGGCGCGCTGCCGGAGTTGCGGCACGTCACGCATACGAATTTCTGCGACCTTGGATTCGCGCTGGATCAGAGCGGCCACCGCCTAATCATCGTTTCCTGCCTCGACAATCTCGGAAAAGGCGCCGCCGGACAAGCCGTCCAGAACTGGAACTTGATGCAGGGAATAGAGGAGCACACCGGACTACAATGAGAACCATCATAAAATTCGCAGGCGCTTTGCTCGAAGACGAAGCTGTCGTTCGCGACCTCGCGCGCCAGGTGGTCGCCCTCGTTCAGCAGGGCCACGAAATCCTCGTCGTCCACGGCGGCGGCCGCCTCTTCACCGCCACGCTCAAGCGCATGGGCATCGAGAGCAAATTTACCAACGGCCTGCGC
>DATFYV010000088.1:0-13267 GCA_035314845.1 Candidatus Acidiferrum sp. | reverse complement strand
GCCGCCCAACGAATGGAATTGGCGGCAAGCAAGGCGCAACGATCCCCCAGTTGCAGCCCGATGCTTCGCAGTTGCGCGCGAATGTGCTGGACCAGTTCGAGAAGTTCTTGGCCGGTGACGCTGACAAACTCTTCGCCATGCGCTTCGCGCAGCACCACGCGGTTGCCGGCGCGTGCCAGTTGCACGAAAACATTTTCTAGAAAGTTGCCCATCGCTTTATGTGATGCGGCGGAAGCGTTTCGGTGCACGCGCGGTCATCGCGCCGCGATTCCCGCCGCGGAGTGTTGCAGCGCGGGAGCGCTGGAGTCATAGCGCTCGATCAGTTGCACCAGGTTCGGGCTGAGCGGCGGCAGATAGTCCTCCCAGGAAAATACCCCCTGGCGCAACGGAAAATCGGGGTAGGTGTTTCGCATGGCGTCTTCGAGATAGGTGCCCATGCGCGCCATCATTTTCAGGTTGCGCACCACCGTTTTGCCGATGCCGTCGCGCACGGATTCCGCTTCGGCCACCAGCGTTTCCATGATGTGCAGCAATTTTACTTCGAGGTCGGCATCGTCGACGGTCAGGAACAGGTGCTCGTGGCCGCGCTCGCGCATCAGGTTGCGGATGCGCTCATCCATGGTTACGCCAGCGGAGGCTACCAGTGCCGGCATGCAGGTGACGACGCCGTGGTACCGCGAGGAAACCATGTACGTGCACGCGCGCAAAATCGAAACCAGCTCGAACATGTTGTAGCCGTCGGAAGTAAAAATCGGAGTGCCGGTCAAAGTCGCGGCGATGTCGCGGCAGGCCACGGCGTCGAGGCGCTCCATGGCCACCAGAATGGGGAAGACGTGATGGCGCTGGCAAAAGGCTTTGGTCGCATTTGCATACGCGGAAATGTAATGGCGATATTTGCAGTCCACGTCCGCGCCGGATTCGTGAAAATAGACCGTACGGTACTGACTGTCTTTATATGCGCCGGTGGTCACGCGCGCCAGATATTTCGCGATGGAAGCTTTCACCGGCCATACGAATGGATGAATGGGGCAAAGCACCAGGATGGGCGTTTTTCCATCCCAGCCCGCTTGCCGCAAAGTGTTGTGCGCGAATTGCGCATCACGTGGCTCGAACGTCCAAGCCGTATCGGTGCCTAGTTCCGTGGGAATTCCCAGCTTGCTCAACAATTGTTGCGACTCGACGTTGCGTGTAATCACCAGTGAATCGCGCACGTAGCGCGCGCACATATCCTGGATTAGGCGGTCCATATGCCCGGCTTCACCGCCGTAGCCCAGCGATAATTTATTTTCCGCGGAGGCCAGGCCCAACGAGCCGATCATCATAGTGGTCAGTGCGTTGGCGAATTTGCTCTTGAACATCGAGCCTTCGCAAGCGATGACGCCGTGATTGGCGCGCACTTCGCGAAAGAGGAACGGCGGGAACACGTCGGGAAGATGAACCTGCCTCGTACCTTCGAAATATCCCCGCGTGAACTCGAAATTCTGCGACATTACGCTGAAATCGACTTTGTCCGCGCCCAGCACGTGGCGCACCTGGCGGATCATTTCCTGCACGCGTACGTCGCTACCGGTGTTTCGCGTGCCGTTGTAGCCGGCAAAGAGCAGGCGCAGTTTTTCGCCGGGCGTCCAGCGCTTGCCCAGCCCGAACGTCCAGCCGATGCGCGTAATCTCAATCAACGCGCTGACCCACGCCACCAGCAGAAAATCGGTCATGCGCGCACGCTTCCCGCCGCCAGGCGCTGTTCGCCGGTGTTCGCGGGCCAGGGCTTGGCCGGATATTTAAAATGATTTTCGCGGCTGAATTTCAAGAGTGCATGTCCATACGTTGTGAATTTCGCGGGCCCTTCGTTCATCTCCGCCACCACGCGCGAATTATCGAACACCGTGTTCCAGGTCAAATACGGCCAAAAGACCTTTAAAAGCGACGCCGTGTAACCCACTCCGGTCCGCCTCTGCGCCAGCCAGTCTACGGTACCCGAAAAAACCCCGCCCAACGCCGGAAAATAGATTGGGCGGCGCGACGCTCCCGCAGCGGACAGCGCGTCGGTCAGTTCGCGGTAAGTCGGCGATCCGGTGCCGGACGAAAGATGGTAAATACCGTGCGCCGGGGCGGCTTTCTGATGGAGGGCCACAATCGCGCTCCCCACATAGTTTGCTGGCACGATATCAATTTTATCGTGTGGCCGCAGCGGAAGCACGGGAAAGCGCGACAAAATATCGAAAGCCTGCACCATGTCGAATTGCGTGGTCTCCGCCCGGCGGCTGTCGCCCAGGACGATGGCCGGGCGAAAAATGGTGCGCGGCACATCGGGAAGCAATTGCGCGGCCATGTGTTCGCAGAATTTTTTGGTTCGCGCGTAAGGATCGTAATCCGAGCGCGCCCAATCGATGGCAGCGTCTTCGGTGACTACTTCATCCTGGCGTTGGCCTGCAACGGCCACCGTTGAGACGTGCGAATAGCGCCGCAAGCCATGATGATTCTGTGCACGCCGCGCGAGCTGCAAAACTTCGAGAGTGCCGCGTAGGTTCACGTTGAGGCACTGCTTTTCCGATTTGCGATTCAACGAAGCGGCGCAGTGCAGCACCGAATCGGTAGTGTCCACCAGCGCGCGATATTCATCGTCGGGCAAGCCAAAACGCTCGACGGTTAAATCGCCAAGAAAGATCCGCGCGCGTGTATTTAGAAATTCGTCAAAGTCCGGAAAGTCGAAATGCAATTGCAGCGAGGTCCACAAACGCTCGCGCGCTTTCTGTTGCGATTTGGCTCGCACTAGCAGATTCAGCGGATCGCGATGGCCGGTGAAAAGACCTGCCACGAGGTAACTGCCGAGATAGCCGGTCGAGCCGGTTAGAAAGATGGCCATAGAAAACTGATCGTGAGCCGCATGCTACGCGAAACTATGCCGCACTCGGCGGTTCCGCGGACCAATCGAGCGCGCGCGGGGTGCGAGCCTCGAGCGGGCGGCCTTCCATCAGCGGGTAGCACCAGCGGCGCAACGCCGGTATGTGGATATTAATCCAGTAATCCCACCAGTCAATGGCCTCCGGTGCGAATTCAAAGGCTGCGCGCTCGTCGTCGGGCAGCGCGGCGGAGAGCAGTCGCGCGTTCTCCGATTCAAAGACATGCTCGTTGTGCAGGATGAAGGGCTCGTAAAGCTCGATCAATTTCTCCGCGCGGGAAAGTTCGCGTTCCGTCTTCGCCAGCGGCGCTTTTTTCATGTGCAAAGAAATCGCCGCGCGATTGATGCCGCTCACCACCGCCTTCTGCATGGGGATGGAGAGCCGCTCGTAACGCTGCTTGGATACGGGGATGGTTTCAAATTTTACTTTCAGCCAATTATCCACGCTGGACTGCTGGCGGTAGTGTTTGCGGTGTGCGAGACCAGTCAGCTCAATGCTGCGCCCCATGTTCACAGGGTTGATTGCAGACGTTGCCAGCTGGTACATGCGTGCGTTGCAACGCGCGATGACGGCTGTGGCGATCAGCGACATGCCGCGGCAGACCATGTCCACAGGGATCACGTCCAGGCATTTGCGTTCGTTGGTCGGCAACTGGCGGAAATTCGTTCCGAGCAAATAAGATAGCGGCCCGGATGTGTTGATGCCTTCGTTCCAGCCGGTGAACGGCGAACGCTCGGAACTCTCGACGATGGAGGGCCGCACGATGGCGATGGGCAGATCACGGCCATGGCGAGACAGAATCGATTCGCCCAAACTTTTCGTAAAAGTGTAAATATTTGGCCAGCCAAGATGCTGGGCGCGGCGCAAGCCCACCCGCACCAGGCGATTGCGCGCCCAGCGTGCCCGATTGCGCTTCAGCACGCCCTGTAATTCCTCGGCGGGAGCGTCGGCGGCATCGACCCCGCGTCCCAGGGCCTGGCGGCGCAGTGCTTTGCTCAGCTCCGGGCTTTCCGAGCGGGCTTCGATGCGTTCGATGGTCTCGCGCAGCGAAGCGATTTCACGCTCAGCATCGAATTCGATATCGCCGGCGGGATTGTAATTGTCCTGCAGTTCTTCGGTGACGCGGCCGTCGCGCATGCCCACTACGTAGCACGTGGACAAGTGCATCAAGCCGGCGCGCGGGCAGCGGCGCAGAAAATCCAGCAGATACAGTGCGGAGTCCACGTTGGAGGAAAGGGCGTCGCGCAAGTCCGGATTAAAATCCGTGAGCCCTGCGCTGTTGACGATCAGGTCCAACGAACGTGCGAGGCGCTCTTGCACCGCAGGCCCCAGGCCGAGACCCGGCTGACTGACGTCGCCTTCGACAACTTCCACTTTTTCCCGCAGGAACGCGCCGAGATTGCGCCCATGCCGCTGCTGCAGGGTGTCGAAGGTGGGCGACTCTTCGACGATCTTCTCGAAGCGTCGTTGCGCGGAGGTGGTACGGTTGCGGCGAATCAGCAGCGTGACCTTGCCGATGTTGGGAATATTTTCGAGCAAATCAACGAGCCAAACCTTGCCGATAAATCCGGTGACGCCGACCAGCAGGATGTGGCGGTTCGCAAGCGTTTCGCGCACGGATAAATGTTGCACGCGCGGCTCACTGCCAAACATGGCTACCGCTTTGCCTGCGGGCATCTTGGGCCGCGCGGTGGTGCACAAGGCGTTTTGCAATTTTTCCGGCTCGTTCAGCCAGCCCAGGCCGCGGAGCAACTGCTCGCGCGCGATGCGCCCATTCGTGGCGCCGCCGGAGAGCCATGCCAGCGGGCCGCGCGGGCGCACGATGGGATCCATGAGGCGGCCAGTGGCCTGACCATCGCGGAATTCCAGGCGATTGGCGATGAAATGCTTTACGCCGAAATGCGCGGCCAGGGGGCGCAGCACGCTTTCGAGCAACTGACCGACGAGCACCACGTTTTCGCCCCTGCGTACTGCAGCGACTAATTGCTCCGCGGCTTCGCGCCGCAGTTGCGGCTTCAGGACGTAGTGAAAATACTCTTCACCGAGGAGATCCAGGCGGTCGCGCGAGACGCTGCGTAGTAGAGTGTGCAGGAAGCGCGTGGCAAAGGTGCGGTTGGCGGCGTAAGCAAAGGGGCGCACCAGCGCCATGCCGGCCATGCCCGCGCGGCGCACCCAGCGTTCGGAGAAGCTCTGCCCATTCCAGGTGAAGAATCCGACGGGACGCAGCGCGCCGAGTTCGAGCAGGGAGCCTTCCACGCGCCAGTAGGTCACATCTTCGCCTAGCGCGCGCACCACGGAATTCTGCGAATTGGAATGAGTTTCGAGCATACCTGCCGGGCGATCGCTATCGTGCGCCAACACTCTGCATGACGAGCAACGCTACACACGTATCTGCCATCCGCATACGTGGAAATGGCCTGAAGGACAAAACACCTGCGCCCGAAACGATCCGGATTCCCCCGGACTCACGCGGGCGGCGCTGCAAGAGAAGCATCAAAATATCATCCCTCCTAGGTTCTCGCAATACAGAGCGAAGCCCGACACGTTGCGTTCATTCGGGCTCCTGGCTCTGGCACAGCAGTTTGTGACGTGTGCGGGCGCTAAGCGTTCATTCCGCTAGATTCAGGTCCATGATAGGCCCGAAACCGACGGCCTCGCGGATCCGGCGGGCCGTGGCCCCCTTCTTATACGCCCCAGCCGTAGCGTTCGGCGTGTTCGAGGGTACGCTGCATCTCTTCGCGGAGGATTTCCATGAAGGCCGTGCCGCCAATGGCCTTTGCGCCGGGTTCGATGATGTCGGGGGTGCGGTAGCCGCCGCCGAGGACGCGGGTCAGGGATTGCTCGACCCACTCGGCTTCCAAGGTTAGGCCGAAGGCGTCGCGCAACATCATGGTGGCGCTGAGGATGCTGGCCACAGGATTGGCGGAGTCCGTACCCACGAGGGACGGGGCGGAGCCATGGATGGGTTCAAAGAGCGGTGCGGTGCTGCCGAAGCTGGCGCTGGGGATGAGGCCGATGGAGCCGACCAGCGCGGCTGCGGCATCGCTCAGAATGTCGCCGAACATGTTGGAGCTGAGCATCACGTCGAATTGCGTGGGGCGCAGCGTCAGCTGCATGGCGGCGTTATCGACGTACATGTGCTCGACCTTTACGGTGGGATATGTTGCGTTCATGGCGACTACCGTGCGACGCCAGAGCTGTGAACTGGTGAGCACGTTGGCTTTATCGACGGAGCACAGGCGGCGGGAACGATCCTCGGCGCGGGCATAGGCGAAGGCCGCTACTCGTTGGATCTCGGGAGTGGAGTAGGACTCGGTATCCCAAGAGCGCTCGACGCCGTTTTCCGTGACGGTGCCGCGTTCGCCGAAATACATGCCGCCAGCCAGCTCGCGGATGATTTCGAGATCCAGGTCGCCGAGGCGTTCGCTTTTCAGCGGGGAAATGCCGCGCAGGGGATCCCAAACCTTCACGGGGCGAACGTTGACGTAGAGACCCATGCCCTTGCGCAGGTCGAGCAGGCCGGTTTCCGGGCGTTTGCCTACGGGCAGGCTGTCCCACTTGGGTCCGCCTACTGCGCCGAGGAATACAGCGTCGGCGGAGCGGCAGGCGTCCAGCGTGGAGGCGGGGAGTGGCGTGCCGGCGGCATCGATGGCAGCGCCGCCTACGGGCAGCTCTGCGAAATCGAATTGATGATCGAACTCTTTGGCGCATTCGCGCAGCACGGAGGAGGCGGCGCGTGTTACTTCCGGGCCGATGCCGTCACCGGGCAGGAGGACGATGGTCTTCTTCATGGAAGAGGCCTTTCGCTAATAGTAGCAGGGCGATGGGAAGCCCCAAAAACAAAAGATTAACGCAGAGACGCAGAGTGCACAGAGCAACGCGGAGAAGAGCGCGCTCGAGTGCCGCATTGTGGTTAGGCGGCGGAAGTGGCTTCCGCGGCGAGCGTGGAGCCGCGGCGCAGGACTTCGTGCGCTATAGCTACTACGTCGCGGGGGCGCACTTGCTTGGATTCGTCGGCCAGTGCGGTGACGCGCTTATACACTTCGCCGAGTTCCACATCCGTGGGTTCGTAGCCCAGGTCGCGCAAAGATTCGCGCAGGGCGTTGCGGCCAGAGTGCTTACCCAGAACCATGGAGCGCTTGGGAACGCCTACCATTTGCGGGGACATGATTTCGTAAGTCAGGGGATTCTTGATGATGCCGTCCTGGTGAATACCGGCTTCGTGAGCGAAAGCGTTGGCTCCGACGACGGCCTTGTTGGGCGCAACCTGAGCGCCGGTAATTTCGGAGAGGAGGCGGCTGGCGGGGAAGAGCTGCTCGAGGTTGATGTTGGTGGTGACGCCAAAGCTCTCTTTGCGCACGGCGAGGGCCACCACGACCTCTTCGAGAGAGGCATTGCCGGCGCGTTCGCCGATGCCGTTGATGGTGCACTCGATTTGGCGGACGCCGGCACGAATGGCGGCGAGGGAGTTGGCTACGGCCAAGCCCAAGTCGTCGTGGCAATGGGCGCTTAAGGTGATGCCATGCGCGTCGCCTAGTGAGGCGCGAACCTTGCGGAACATCTCGCCATACTCTTCGGGAACAGCGTAGCCGACGGTGTCCGGCAGATTCAGGACGGTGGCACCGGCTTCGATCGCGACCCTGCACACGTTGCAGAGAAAATCGATGTCCGTGCGGCCCGCATCTTCGGCGGAGAATTCGACTTCGCCTACGTGCTGGCGGCCCAGGCGGATCATGGCGGCGATGGAGTCGAGGGCCTGCTCACGGGTCATGTTGAGCTTAACTTTGAGGTGTAGGTCGGATGTAGCCAGGAAAATGTGCAGGCGGGAGGAAGCAGCGGGCTCAAGGGCTTCGACGGCGGCCATGACATCGTCTCTGCGGGCGCGCGCGAGGGCGGCGATCGGCACACTGCGAATTTCTTTGGCCACCTGACGCACGGCTTCGAGGTCGCCACGGGAAGAGATTGGAAAGCCCGCTTCGATGACGTCCACGTTGAGGGCGGCGAGTTGATGCGCCACGCGAATTTTCTCCGCGGTATTCATGGAAAACCCGGGCGACTGCTCGCCGTCGCGGAGCGTGGTATCGAAAATGCGGACTACGTCCATGGAGTCTCCCCCTTCTAGTAACGCAGAGGCGGGCGTTCCAGTCAAATTTATCTTTATTCTGCTTTTGATAACTCTGCCTTATACTGCTGAACGTGCAGCTTTGCCGGGGATAAGCGGTTCTTAAGCGGAGTACACAGAGTTCGCATTGAAGAGGTGGGCGGCTTTTATGGATTTGGGAGAATTGCAGGTTTTTTTGATGGTGGCGAAGGAAGGGAGCTTTTCGCGTGCGGCGGAGCGGCTCTTCAGGACTCAGCCGGCGATCAGCTTGACCATCCGCAAACTTGAGGATGATCTGGGCCAGCCCTTGTTTGTGCGGGGGGCTCGGCCGGTGCGGCTTACGGATGCGGGCACTTTGTTGCGCGAGTATGCGGAACGGCTCATCAATTTGCGCGACGAGGTAAGGAAAGGGCTGGATGAGCTGGAGGGTTTGAAACGCGGGGAGCTTTCGCTGGGCGTGAATGAAAGCTCAATTCATGCACTGCTGCCCGCGCTGGCGGTTTTCCGGGAGAAGCATCCCGGAGTGCAGGTGCGCGTGAACCGCATGTCCTCGCGGGATATTCCGCATGAAGTGCTAAATTACCGGCTGGATTTGGGAGCGATTTCTTTTGTACCACGCGATCCGCAATTACAAGCCACAGAGATTTTGAAGGACGAGCTGACGCTGGTGGTGCCGCCGAAACATGCGCTGGCGAAGAAGAAGGAAGTCGATATTCCGGAGTTGAGTGAGGAAAGTTTTATCGCGCACAGCGTGGAAAGCCCGTTCCGGCGACGGGTGATCGAGCTTTTTGCGCGGCACCGAACGGATTTGAAAATGCCCATCGAAATGCCGACCATCGAGAGCATCAAGAGATTTGTGCAAATGGGCATGGGCGTGGCCATCGTGCCGCGCATGTGCGTGCGCTGGGAGATTGAGCACGGGTGGATGAAAGAAGTGAAGATACGGCAGATGAGCATGCCGCGGCATGTGTATATGGTGTCGCGGCGCGGGGCGCGGCTGCCGCATGCGGCGACGGAGTTGCTACGAATCTTGAAAGAAGAGTAGGACGGCACAGCTTGTCTGACAGTTCCAGTACTCCTCACTGTGTGACCAAAGTCTCGGTATGGTTGCTCCCTTCAAATGGGGTAAGCTGCGGGTAGCTTATGGCCAGCGGACTCGCCATTCTCGCGTTGGGCTTTTTTTTGGGAATGCGGCATGCCACGGATCCCGACCACGTCATCGCTGTCTCGACCATCGTGAGTCGTGAGCGGTCCATGGTGAAGGCCGGGCTGATCGGCGCGCTCTGGGGTCTGGGGCACACCATCACGATTGCCATCGTGGGTGCGGCGATTATTCTATGTGGGCTGGTAATACCCGCGCGCCTCGGACTGACCATGGAATTTTCCGTGGGACTGATGCTCATCCTGTTGGGCATTCTGAACCTGACGGGCGCGATGAAGTGGCTTACGGAGAAGCTTTCTCCTTCGCACTCCGCCGTTAGCGGCGAGCATAGCCACGTGCACGCGCATGGCACGGCATTGCATGTGCACCGCCATACGCACGCTCCGGAGAATACGCATCATGGCGACGCTGTGCCGCCGCCCGCGTGGCTGCGTGGCCCCTTCGCCAAGCTGGGAATTTTTCACACATTACGGCCGCTGTTCGTGGGACTGGTGCACGGGTTGGCAGGCTCTGCCGCAGTGGCGCTGCTGGTGCTCAGTACCATTCGCGAACCCAAATGGGCGGTGGCGTATCTGGTGATCTTTGGCGTAGGAACGATCGCCGGGATGATGCTAATTACCACGGCGCTGGCGCTGCCCTTCAGCTTTGCTGGGTATCGATTTGCGTGGCTGAACCGCAGCCTAGTCACCGGCTCGGGATTGCTCAGCCTTGGATTTGGGTTATTTGTGGCCTACCACATCGGTTTCGTGGACGGACTGTTCACCAGCCACCCGGTTTGGACCCCGCAATAAGATTCGCCGGGCAAGCAGGGAAATCATCTCAGAAAATACTCAGACGCTGGTGAGCGCCTCGGCCGCGCTCGGATAGATGGGCAACAGCTTCACCAGGCCGGAAACCTGCATCACTGCGACGCCTTGGGGCGTTAAAGCAGCGAGAGCAAACTTCTTCCCGGAACTCTTGCGGTGCACGAACAGCTGAACCAGCGCGCCCACCCCCGCCGAATCCAGAAAGGTAACGCCGCTCATATCGAGGACCATCGCGGGCGTGGGGTCGGGCCTGAGCTGGGTGATAAAACTGTGCACCGTCTCCAGGCTCAATTTGCCGTTAAGTAGTAGAACCAGACGGGCTTCGGAGGATTCTGGTTGCTTCACAAACTCCAGGTTGGCGAGTGTCATAAGTCGGGAAGATTAGCGCAAAGCCCCGGGGAAGAATATGAATATCTTGTTAACGCGAAATTTCGGGGCTAGACTGCGGCCAAGGCGGGAATCGCGGCCCATAGTCCGTCCGCTCACTTTCAAGAATACTCTTAGGTTTTTGAACTGTTTGTTAGACTTCCCTCGATGCTCCAAGTCATTCCTGGCTATTTCGCCACAGAGACGCGATAGACGATGTTCGCGGCGTCGTCGGAAACCAGCAGCGAGCCATCTGACGCGACGGTTACGCCCACCAGACGGCCATACACTTCGGATTTCGCGGGATCCGGCACCAAGCCGGTCATAAATTCCTCTGGTCCAGCCACGGCCTTGCCGTTTTGAAACGCTACAAACGCGATTTGGTAGCCTGCCAGGTGGGAACGATTCCACGAACCATGTTCGGCGATGAAGGCTCCGCCGCGATACTTTTGCGGGAATTGCGTGCCGGTATAAAACGCGAACTGCAGCGGAGCATGATGCGCGCCGAGCAGCACATCGGGGACGATGGCCTTGCTTACCAGCTCCGGCTTTTGGGGATTGACGCGCGGATCCACGTGGTTACCGATGTAGCTGTAGGGCCAGCCGTAGAATCCACCGTCTTGCACGGAGGTAAAATAATCTGGCGGCAGGTCGTCGCCCAGGCCGTCGCGTTCGTTGACGGAAGTCCAAACTTTGCCGCTCTGCGGTTCCACTGCCAGGCCAACTGGATTGCGCAGTCCGGTGGCGTACGGGCGCGCGTTCTTTCCATCAGGATCGCAAATGGTGATGGCCGCGCGCGGGGGTTCGCCGCCGTTTATGTTGCCTTCGGAACCGACGGCGACGAGCAGATGCTGGCCATCGGCGGTGAAGGCCAGATTTCGCGTCCAGTGGCCGCCGTGCGGCAGGTCCATCAATTTTTCGGCGTTGCCAGTGCGTTTGGAGGTTTTGGCGTCGTAGGAGAAACGAAGAACTGCGTCAGTGTCGCCGACGTACACGTAGCCCTCATGAAACGCGATGCCGAACGGGCGGTTGAGGCCCGAGGCGAACTCTTCGCGTTGTTGCGCGCTGCCGGAATGTTGGGCATCCCGCAAGATATAGATTTCCCCGGCACCAGAGTCGGCCAGAAAGATATCGCCGTTTGGGGCGGCGGCTAGAAAACGCGCTTCCTTAAAGCCGGAGGCAAATACGTTCACGCGGAATCCCGCGGGTACCGTGGGCAAGAATCCCTGCGGCGGATTCGTCTGTTCGGGGGGATTTCCCGCGGACCGGGTGGCAAATGGCGCTGGCAGGTCCGGCGATTTGCCGTTTGTGACTTGCGCGCTCGCGGACGCAGCAATGAACCCGCAGCTGAGTCCCACGGCGGCGAAGGTGAGTTTCACGTTCATAAACGGGCCTCGTACGACCAGTAGGAATCACGGCGAAGACCCGGCTGGGCTGCGCCTGTATCTGAGATGTTTACCAGGGTGATTCCGTTCCATCGCCGGGCCCAGCCTTGGCATCCAATTCATGTGTAACCTTCGACGCGCTGGGAGTCTAATAAAGGGAACGCCATGCCTACACCGCACATCGGCCGCACCATCGCCATAGGGATTATCGTTTTGCTCGTAGGGTGGACGGCTCTCCGCTCGCTAGGTGCCCGGCCGCCAGCCATGCCGAATGGGCCGATGCCCAGGCCGGCGGTGGATGCGCCGGTGGCGTCTGCCAAAGCCAAACAGACCGCCGTACTTGCCGGCGGCTGCTTCTGGGGAGTGCAAGCGGTCTTCAAGCACACCAAGGGTGTACTTTCGTCCACCGCGGGCTATGCCGGCGGTTTCGTGAAAGATCCAAGCTATGAAGCGGTTAGCACCGGGATGACCGGGCACGCTGAATCCGTCCAGGTGGTGTACGATCCGTCGCAGATCACCTACGGCCAGTTGCTGATGATCTATTTCTCCGTGGTTCATGACCCCACGCAACTCGATCGCCAGGGTCCCGACACTGGCTCCCAGTACCGCTCATCGATTTTCTATACTTCGGAGGAGCAAAAACGGATTGCGGAAGCGTACGTAGCTCAACTGACAGCCGCGAAGGTCTACGCGCGCCCGATCGTCACCAAAATCATTCCGCTCGATAAGTTTTATACTGCCGAAGAATATCATCAGGACTACGCCGAGCATCATCCGGACAATCCCTACATACAGGTCTGCGATATTCCGAAACTTGACGCGTTGAAACGGGAATACCCCGAGTTGTACCGTCCGAACTGATTCGGTCTCCGGAATCAAAGCCACCGCCGGTGGTGGCGCTTTGGCCACACGCTGCAAATGCCAGCAACCCGCGCGCTATAGTGCTAGCTGGGTCTTCCGCGCGCAGTAAATCCTTGTCAGCCAGGAGTTCAACGTGAGAGCGATCATAAGCGTTACCGTGCTGCTCGCCTGCCTAAGCGCTTCGGCGGCGGCGCAAGATAGTCATAGCCATGCAGCCACGAAGCCAGTGGTTGTGGACATCAAGAACACGCAGGGGGAAAGCGTGGGCACCGCCAGCCTGACGCCTTCGCCGGACGGCGTGAAGTTCAAGCTGGATATCAAAAATCTTCCACCGGGCCAGCACTCCATGCACATCCACCAGAATGCCAAGTGTGAAGCTCCCGACTTCAAATCCGCCGGACCGCATTTTAGCGCCGCGGGTCACGCCGCCGGCGGTCCGATGGCTGGGGACATCCCGAATTTCTTCCTGATTGTGGCCGCCGACCGCACAGCGCACGTCACAGTGGTGGCACCCAACGTCACCATGGGCACCGACGATCACTCCGTCTTCAGCAACGGCGGCACAGCGCTGGTCATTCACGCCGCGGAGAGCGGGGAGCCTGGAACTCCCGCGCGCATCGCCTGCGGCGTCATCAGCAAGGCTGAGTAGTTTCCGCTGGTATGCGCCCTCACAGGTGATTCCGAGC
>DATFYV010000087.1:0-2901 GCA_035314845.1 Candidatus Acidiferrum sp. | reverse complement strand
CCTGGCCCTATGGGCAGGCATACAAAACAAAGCACATAGCGGCGTACTGGAGCGAGTCGTCTATTGCGTTTGGCGGACAATGGAACTTACAATACGTCTCAAGTCGAGAGGGACGTTTCAGGGTGGTACAGGCGTCAGGAGGCACTCTGGCGCTAAGTTGCATCTTATGAGCACGCGACCGGAGTTCGGGCTTTGGACCGGCGAGTGCACCATATTCAGGCAGCGGTTCAAGTGGCAATGCAAGTAGGCAATTCAAGTAGTAGGGGCTTACGGCCGAAGAACAGTGTACGGGATTGACCGTTGACCTGGGCAAGAAGAACGGGCAATGCTCTTCGACCAAAGCAAGAGCGGTAAAGAAATTCGCGCCGTAGTTCGTGGACGGCGTGCAAGTCCAGCAGAGGTATAGATGACCAGCCGGCAATTGGGAAGAGCGACGGTTTCGATTATTCTTGCGGCGTTGTGCGCGGCGCCGTTGCCCGCGGCGCCATCGCCGGCCACGCCAAAGGCAGCCTCGGTTTCCCACCATAAATCCTACGCTTCGCGGTACGGCGTTCCCACCTTTGCGAAATCCGGCACGGATGATATGACCGGCTTTGACGATCCAGTGGTTCGCGAAGCGCTGGTGGAAGGATTGGGAAAATATAACGGCGCGGTGGTGGCGGTGAATCCCAACAACGGCAGAATCCTTGCCGTAGTGAATCAGAAAATTGCGTTTGGCGAAGGCTACATTCCGTGCTCGACCATTAAGCCGACGATTGCATTGGCGGCGCTGGAAGAAAACGTGATTACGCGCGACACCATGTTGAAGGTGAGCCGCAAGAAGTATATGAATTTGACGGAAGCCATGGCGCACTCCAACAACGTGTTTTTTGAAGAGTTGGGACGGCGCATGGGCTACGACACGGTGGCCAAGTACGCGCGGCTCGTCGGGCTGGGCGAGTTGGCGGGCTACAATCTACCGGAAGAGCATCCTGGTGCGTTTCCTTCGGCGCCGCCGGCATTTGGCGGGATTGCGCGCATGTCCAGTTTCGGCGAAGGCATTCAGATGACGCCGCTGCAGTTGGTCTCGATGGAGGCTGCAATTGCCAACGGCGGAACACTTTATTATTTGCAGTACCCGCGGACGCAGGAAGAAGTAGACAATTTTCAGCCGCGCGTGAAGCGCGATTTGAACATTGCGCCGATCCTGCCGGAAATTCGCGAAGGCATGCTGGCGGCGGTGCTGTATGGCACGGCGAAATCGAGTTTCGATGCGGGCGGAGATGAAACGTCGCTGGGCAAGACCGGGACTTGCGACGATCACGTTACGCCGTCGCGGCTCGGATGGTACGTGACCTATGCCGATGAGTTGCATCCCAAGATAGCCATCGCGGTACTGCTGCGCGGGAACACGCGCCGCGTAAAGGGCCCAACCGCCGCCGAAGTTGCCGGGCGGATATATCGCAAGCTGCGCGAAGAAAATTATTTTGCCACTCCCGCGCCCGTCACTGCGTTATCTTCGGGATTGAGTGCTCCGTCCGCAACGGCATCTAGCCTCCTCGCACCGTCTCACAAGTAAATACCGGTAAAGTTTCCCTGGGCACGCCAACGCTTCTCGATCCCGCGTTTTTTGCGGGATGAACTGGCGGTACTTCGGGGCAGTTCAGTCTTGAATCAATAAATGATGGGGAGGCGGAAGGTTTCGATGGAGGGCTCGTCGGTGACGCGTAGGACGATCAGGGTGCGGTCGTCGTGAGGGGCCCAGTTGGGACCGCTGTGGGCGTCGGTGGCGGCGAAGATGCGGTCGGCGATGATGCGGGCGTCGTCCTGGTTAGTGGTGGCTGCCAGCACTTCCGCTAGTCGCTCCGAGCCGAAGTCTTCTTCGCGAGCGTTGTCGGATTCCACGATGCCATCGGAGGCGAAGACTACTACGTCACCCGGCAGCAAGTCGAAAGTCTCCTCGTCGTACTGCGTGCCATGAAAGAGGCCGAGGGGGACGCCTTCGAGATGCAGTTCGCTGACTTGGCCGTCGCGCAGGAGCAGGGGATAGGGGCAACCGGCGTTGGCTATGGACAGGCGGCGCGTAGGGGCGTCGTACACCGCGAAGAGCATGGCGATGAAGCGGGCGTCGAGGCGGCCGCCTTGCAGGCGGTCGTTCAGCGTGGCGAGCATTTCGGCTGGTGGGCAATTGTGGGTGACGACGTGTTCGCGGAGCATGCCGATGGCGAGCGCGCCGTACAGGGCTGCTGCGGTACCCTTGCCAGAGACGTCGCCAAGGGCGAGGGCTAGCTTGCCTTCGCCGTAGGGCAAAAAATCATAGAAATCGCCGCCCAGATCGCGGGCCGGGGTGTAGGCGGCGGCGAGGTCGAGACCAGGAATTTCGCGCGCGCCGGTGGGCAGGAGCTGCATCTGGATTTCGCGCGCGGTGGCGAGATCGTTCTGCAGGCGGAGCTGACTCTCGCGGGCCTCTTCGTAGAGGCGGGAATTTTCCAGGGCCACGGCGAGGAAGGGAGCGAGCGTGGTCAGCATGCGTTCGTGTTCGGCGGTGAAGGCGTGCGGGGCGGTGCTCTCGAAATCGAGGACGCCAATTAGGCGGTCCTGGCGAAGGAGCGGGACGACCAGCTCGGAGCGGGCGTCGATACCAGTCTCCGTGCGGATGTAGCGCGGATCTTTATGCACATCGTTGACTCGCAGCGTGGTTCGCTGGCCTGCGGCCGAGCCGGTGAGGCCTTCGTGCAGGCGCAGATTCAGGCGCGGGGGAATGGATTCTTCATAGCGCATGGTGAAGACGGTTTGCAGGAGCTGGGTGTCCTCGTTCCAGAACATGACGTTGAAGACGTCGTAGTTGACTAGGCGCTTGATGCGTTCGGCGATGGCGCGGAGCAGGGCGGTGTGGCTGACGAGCGGGCTAAAGTCGCGGCT
>DATFYV010000086.1:0-5981 GCA_035314845.1 Candidatus Acidiferrum sp. | reverse complement strand
CCGGAGGTCCAACTGACGTCGTCGAAACCCTTTTTGCCGAGATTGCGGTAGAGGGAGTTGGGCTGCTCGGCGAAGTGAGTCACGAAATAGCTCAAGCGGCCGGAGTGGTCGTAATCGGCGAAGTCGATGCCCATGGAGCCGAGCGCTTGGCCGTCGCCGCTAAGGGACACGCCATCGAGCAAGCCGACGTCGCTGAAGGTGCCGTCGTGATTGTTGTGGTAGAGGTAGCTGGGGACGGAGTCGTTGGCGACGAGCAGGTCGGGCCAGCCGTCGTTGTCATAATCGGCCCACATGGCGCCGAGACCGTAGTAGCCGATGCTGTCGTGCACTCCGGCTTTGACGCTCACTTCTTCGAAGGTGCCATCGCCGCGATTGTGATAGAGCAGATCGGACTCGCCTTGCAGGCCCCAGGGGCCGCACTGCACTTGCAGTCCTTTGTAGTTGCAAAATTTGTTGCCGCCGAATTCGGGCAGATGATCCAAGTCCACGTGGACGTAGCGAGCGACGAATAAATCCACTTTCCCGTCACGATCGTAGTCGCCCCAGGCGGCGCCGGTGCTGAATCCGCCGCCGCGTACGCCGGCTTTCTCACTGACGTCCTCAAATTTGCAGTTGCCCAGGCCGCGATACAAAACATTTCCCCCGTAGCCGGTGACGAAGAGGTCGAGGTGGCCGTCATTGTCGTAATCGGCTACGGCTACGCCCATGCCCCAGCCTACGCGGTTTAGGCCGGCTCCTTTAGTGATGTCCTTGAAGGTACCGTCTGGCTCCTGATGGTAGAGCGTTACGAGGGGGTCGCCACCGTTCTTTCGGTAGTGCTCGATCGTCGAGCCATTGACTACCACGATGTCCAGGCGGTCGTCTTCATCGCAGTCGAAGAGGCCTGCTCCGCCGCTCATGGATTCGACAATGTAGCGTTTGTCGGAAGTGGAGATGTGCGGGACAGTCAGGCCGACCTCGGCGGCGATGTCTTTGAATTGCGGGACGGGTGGAAAGCCTGCGCGATCCGCTTTGGCGGTGGGAGGTTTTCTTGCGGAGGGGGGAATGGTTACGGAGACGCTCTGCGCCGTTAGCGACATTGGTGCCAGAAATAGCAGGCCAACAAGATAGGTCGCGAATCGCTTTTGCCGGACGAACATTATTTAGGCTTCGTGGTAGTCGAGCAGCACGAGGCCTACCAGGATGAAGCAGACGGGCCAGATCCAGGAGAGTATGCGGCGGGTGCGATCTTCGGGCGGGAGGCGGAGTTCCAGCCAGCGCGACCAGCCCGCGGCGATGCCAAGGACCGCCAGGGGAATATGGCTTAGCTCGATCAGCAGTTCGTCTTTGACATTGCCCAGAGCGTGAGAATGGGTGAGCAGGATCGCTCCGCCGAGCGCGCAGACTCCCGGGAACACCAGGCCGGCGGCGAGGGACTTTACGCGGCCAGTGACCACCGACCATTCGAAAAGCGCGAATGCGGTTACCAGCAGAACGATTACGCGATGCTGCAGGACATCCGGCGAAGAAAAACTTTCCCAGAAGCCGTTGGGTCCGAGAGGCCAATTTTCCGGGTCGGAGCGCAGGAAGAGAAACACCGCCAGGCCAAGAAACACCAGCGGCCAGTGTCTGGCCCACGGAAAATATCCGGTGCGGTTCAGGAAAGAGAGCAGGCCCACGCCCAGGACGATGATGCCCGCCCAGTTGTGGTTGTATTCGGACCAGGCGATGTCGCCGGGGCCGTTGGACTCCGCGGCGGCCTGACCGGGGACATAGGAAGCGGGGACGACCACACCATTCGCGGCGGCGCGTTTGGCCTTTTGTTCAGTAGGTTCGGAAAGCGCGCTGAGCGGCGGACTCGTTAGGCGCGGAACGCGCGGAGCGTAACGCTGGAAAATTTCCGCGGCGCTGACTTTGTCGGCGCCGAGATCGACCGCCGGGGGTTGAGAGGTGAGCGAAGCGGCGGCGAGAATGATGGTGAGGCCGATGCCGATTTCGACTTCGCCGAAGCGCAGCAGGCTGGTGGGGCGAGCGCCGGGATCCGCGGAGATCTGCGCAGCCGTGGCGTCGGCATTGGCGTTGCGCACGATAAAGAAATTCAGCGCGCCAAGCAGCAGCAGAAAACCAAACATTATTATTTTGGTGCTGACCATGACGCCGTACGTGGTGCCATACAGAGCGGACCAGGAGCCGACGTACGCCAGCGATAGCCCGAAGCCGCCGGCGAAGAGCAGCGCTACGCTGAAGAGCGCGAGTTGCGAAAAGTTGGCGGCGATGCGCCGGCGAACTTGCGGATCGCTTTCGCGGTTGAGAGAGATGAGCAGGTAAGGCAGGCCGCCAATCCACGCCGCGGTGGCCAGTTGATGCAGGCCGGTCAGAGCGGTAAGCAGGACGCGATGGTCCATGCGGGCTACCGAATGGCTGGTCATTAGCGCGGAAGCGAGGATGGCCAGCGCGGGGAGCAGAAGGGCGGCGTTTCCACGCCATTTGCCGAATGCGCAGGCCGCGGCGATTAGCAATCCGGAGATGGCCGCGAGCGCTCCCGCGTAGACGAAATTCGCACCGATGGCTTCGTTGAAAGCCATATCAGCGGACTGCATGAGGATCAGCGTGTTGGATGCAACGTAGAAAACTTGCGTGGCGGCCAGGGCCAGCGCGAACCACATGATCCATTTGCGGCAATTGTTAACGACCGCATCGGTGCGTAATTCCTGCGAGCGCGTAACCACGGTTACGAACACGATGCCGCCGATCGTCAGGGTCTGAAAACAGAGAGTGGCGGCGCGCAGTAGAACCGCAAGATAGCCGAAGATGTTAAGAAGTCTGTCCATGACGGGAGCTTATGGTGCGACGGTGAAGGGCACCTCTCCCCGCGTAATGTGGCCGTCGGAAGCCAGGACCTGCCAGCGGATGCGGTATTCACCGGGGGGCAGCGCCGCGGCTTGCGCGGTAAGCACGTCTGGCGAGGGTTGCTGGCCAATGGTCAGCGCCTTGACCGATTTGTCCGGCATCAGCAGCGAAAGGCGCGAGCGCCCGGCTTCCACGCGGACGTTGTATCGCAGGCGTATGGCAACGTCCGGGCCTTTAACGCTGGAACTGGCCGCGGGCGAGGCTTCCAGCAAGACGGCATGAGCGGCGGCAATGCGCACGTTCAGCAGCAAAAGCAGAGTAGCCAGCAAGACTGCCGCAGCGCCGAGTCTTCGATTCCTGACAATCAAGTGTCTGCTCCTCAAAACGGAATGGCGTGGCGAGGACTGGGTCCATGCGTCGACACACTTCCGCACAAAAAGTGCCAAGCAAAATTATACCTGATTGAGCGGGATAGCCACGTCAGATAGACGATTAGCTGTAGGTTCGCGAATCGCCCAGCTAAGGGATTACACCTCTCGGCCAATCTCCCAATGATGGCCGAAGGGATCCACGACGCGCCCCACTCGCCAGCCGTGCTCTTTGGCAACTGGATGCACCTGCGATGCACCAGCGGCTACGGCACGTGCGAAAACAGCGTCGGGATCCTCGACGGTCAAGATTATACGCACCGAGCCGCCACCAAGAGATTCCGGACTGAAATTGCCATGTTCAGGGGATTCGTCGCTTACCCAGAATTCCGCGCCTGCGATGGCAAGTCTGGCCACCACGCCTCCGTCGGGGTCTTCGAGGCGAAAGACTTCCGTGGCGCCGAATGCGGACTTATAGAACTCGACGGCGCGTCCGCCATTACGCACACAAAGCCAGGGAGCTATCGAGCACGGGGAAGCGTTTGCTGCTGCGGACGCTGAATTCATCATGTGCTCCGAGCGGAAATCCTAGCACGACACAAGTGGCACTCACGGGATTTGTTTCGAGGTCGCGCGGCGGCCGACGAGCAAGGTGTGCGTTTGCGCATCGAACGCCGCTTTTGGCGACGAGCCTGGCGTACCGTAGGTAATGCCTTCGCGGATGGCGGCCAGCGGCGCGGTGTCGACGAAACGGACAGTGTCGCCGTCCCGCGCGATACCGAGCTGCTGCCAGATTTCTGCAAGATCGACGGGATAAGGGTTGTCTTTCATTTTGTTGTACAGCGTCTGCAGCACCGTGGTGCCGGTGACTTGGTCTCCGGCGGCCAAGGCTTTCTCTAGCGGCCAATCGTGCAGCATGTTTCCACCGTCGTTGAGGATCCCACGAAGAGCGTCGTCTAAACCTTTTTTGTTCTGCGTTTGCTTGCGAATTTCGATGTCTGCCAGGAAACAGAAGAGTGCGCCGCCCCAGTAGGTCCGTCCCCAGGTGTGGGTGTGATCCAGGCCCTGATCGCCGGATTGCGGCAGCCCGTTGTGCAGGTCCCGCACCACCTCAAACCACATTTCATGGGCGTCGAATTTTTTGGCGCGCACGCGTGCGAAGGGTTCCACGTACGTGGCGATACCTTCTTCGATCCAGTGATGATTTTCCGCTACGGAGGGAAACGTGAGATGCACCATTTCGTGGGTCAGCATCCAGTCCTTGGCCAGCTGCGCGGCGGTCGTGGATTTGCCCACGTGGATGCGGATGATGCCGCCATCCTCGGAGGCGAAAGTGCGTCCGCCGCGCACGCCCTGGCCGTCGGAAACGATGATGTGCAGCGCCACATGCGTCACGGGGAAGCGCTGGTAATACGCAGCCACGGATTCAGCGGCGTTGCGCACCCAGTTGAGCAGGTCATCGTGCGGGATGCTTAGCTCGCCTTCCTCCAGGCTCACGTCGATGCGGGAGTTGCCGATTTGTATGGTGGAGAGCATTTGGATGGGCTCTGCGTTGATTGCTGAACATCCAACGCCGAGACTGAACGCGAGAAAGCATATCGCGGCATGTAACCAACCTTGAGCGGGTTTCGCTGTGCGCATGTACTAGAGATGTTAAAACCGTGGCAATGGTTTGCGCGCGCCAGCGAATATTTGAGCCCCCCCGCGTGCCGGGATGTGGCCGCTAAGCTCCGCGTTTGGCGAACCAGCGGTCGATCAGCGTATCCAGCGCGAACAGCCCGGGACCAAAGATTAGAATGATCAAACCCGCAAACCAGAACGTATACGGATCGGCCACATAGAACTTTCCCGGGTCCTTAAAGAAAGAAAAAAGCGCATCATGGTCCGCGGTGACGTACGCCATGGTCATATCCACGAACAGCATCAGGCCAACCAGCCGGGAGGCGAGTCCGAAAATGAGGAGAATGCCGCCGACGAATTCAAAGGTCGCCACAAACGTGGCTGTGGCACCGGGCGCCGGCAAATTCAGGCTGGCGAAGAATTCCGTGACGCGGGCAAGATTGTGCAGCTTGCCCCAGCCGTTTTGCGCAATCTGGAATCCCCAATACAGCCGCACAAACAGAAGGAATGGCGATTGCAAATACGAGGCGATTTGCGCGCCCCAGGCATAAAGTTTACGCAGTTGCAGTAGAAGACTATTCATGACGCTTCAAGACTCCTCCGGACGTGCCGGAACTCTTAGATTTCCCGCGCGGGATTTATGTTTCCGAGAGACAGAACCAGCTGAGGGCCGACCAATTGTGAAACCATTGCGCGACATTCTGCGCGCGCTCAGCTGCGGGGATGGCGCTTCCGCGGAAAGCGCCGGCAATAGCGCGTTCCAGCGTTTTGCCGGCGCGCAACGCAGATAGGATGTGAAACTCCTCGCGTTCGATTCGGCGAAAATACACAAAACAATCCACGCGATGCACCACCAGAAAAATGGGCGCGGGCTTTAGCCGCGCGACCGCGGCCACGCGTTTGCGGCTGTGTTTTTCGCTGAAGGCGTTGCTGGCGAAATCGGCGTCGTTGGGAATTTTGCCTTTTACGGCGAGCAGCAAATCGTCCACCGGATAGCGCAAGTCAAGGAGCTGAACGTACGGTTGCAAGCGTAGGCGCAGCTTTGCGGGGTCGGCGCCCGCGAGATTTTCCGGCCTTAGCGGAGGCAGGGACTGTCCGTCGAAGGCCTCGATGTCCGCCCACTCGAGGCGCACCATGTCGATGGCCAGTTTCTGCCGGTTGCCG
>DATFYV010000085.1:0-10974 GCA_035314845.1 Candidatus Acidiferrum sp. | reverse complement strand
ACCTCGCGCGGCACCACCGGAGCCACCACTTCCCGTGTGTTCCAAAATATGTTGGCGGTCTGCCCGGGTACCAGCGTAGCTTCTATCTCCGTGTTGCCGCCCACCGAGGCACGGTGGGTGATAATTCCGTGGTTCATTTGCACATTGGTGCGCTCCCCGGGAACCGTCAGGGAAAGCCGCACGCTGCCCGCCGCTGGCGCGGGAAGCGAAAACGAAGCGCGGCCAGTTTCAATGCTCAGCGAAAGCCCGGCGTCCAGCGTGACGTTAAATTCCGATTCCCCGGGAAGAATGGCCGTGTGCGCGCCGTTGTCGGTCAGCAGCAGCGGGAGCGGCTTGCCGCCGTGCCGCGCATCCAGCACCGTCATGCCCGAGACAAGCGGCACTTTGGTTTCGCCCGCCCCCAGCGTTTCGCCCTCAAATTGCAGCGAACCCATCACGTTGTCGTTGACCACGCGGAATTTGAGCTCCGCATGTTTCAACACGTACGGCGCGGGTGGCGCTTCCGATTTTTTCCCAGGGCGGTTGGCCAGCGCCAGCAGCCGGTTGTATTCATCGAGCGAAAGCGTGACATTCCCCGGAGCGGGCTGTGGCCCTTCGGCCTTTTGTTGGGCCCATGCTGGAACCGCAAGTACGGCGATGATTGGGAACAGCAAGAGTTGGCGTTTCATTTGCCACCTGCCTTCTTGTCCTGCTGGTACGTAAACTCCGCGGACGGCACTTGATTTTCACTGGTCAGTTCGGAAATGAGATACAGGGAGGGGCCCAAGGCGGGGAAATTCACGCGCACCGGCAAAATTCCCGTGGCGCGCGAACCGCGTTCGCTGGCGTGGAATCTATCGACCAAAGTTTGCGCGGATTGTTTCACGCCGACCTTAGCCTCGTCCTGGCCCGTCTGACGCCCACTAGAATTCGTTTCCGCGCCCGTAAAGCTAGCAGGAGGCCTAGTCACCACACTATCCACCGCCGGTTCCGCAACCTCAGCAACCAATACCGGAGAAATAGGATTGGCAAAATTTTCCACGTGAAAGGAACCCGTTTCGGCGGTGACGCGAAATTGCGGCGGATAAAAAACCTGCAATCCCGTGCGTGAAATCGGCAAGTCCAACGCTGGAAGAGCAACCTTCAACCGTCCTTTATCCGTCCAACCCGCGCCGGGAGCGAAATACACCACCTCAACGCAGAATTCCGGCGCATCTTCACCGCTACGCGCTTTTGAAAGCGGCACCAACAAACTCGCATCTGGACCCGAGCCCGGGCGAATGGGCTGGCCGGATAGCGATGCGCTCCAAAGCGTGGCGCCCGGCGGCAACAAAATCTTTACAAAGCTGCGCTGATTGTTGCGCACCGCGTAGCGCGCTTCCACCAGCGCCTTGCCATCCTTGGTGAGCAGCACGCGATACCGCGCTTCGCTCACATTGGCCATCAGCACGGCCTGCTGCGTATATCGCGAAACTTCGATGTGCACCGAACGCGGCGCGTTGGCGTCCGTCGCGTGCGTGCGAAACGCTTTCAGCGCCGGGGACTGCCGACCAGCCACCGGTTCGCCCAAATCGCTCGCGTCGGCCCGCAAAAATCCTTGCGACTTGATGGAGTCTTCCTTGATCTCTCCCGCGCCCAGCACATCGACGCCCACGCCGCCGGTTTCCTTTTCCACTCCGGTAAGCCGCAGCAGCGGAACATCGATCGCGCCATCGCGCGGCAACGCCGCCTCGCCGGTAATCACGAAGCTGGCGGATTGCTCCACCGGCTCGATAAACGTAATCAACAGTTCGCCGGACTTTATCTCCCAGTCGGCAACCGTCGCGCCCTGCACTTGATTGATGGTCACATTCTCGGGAATTTTGATGCGCGCTTCCTTCGCCGCGCCCTGGGTAACCTCCAGCGAGACGTTGGCGCTCAGCGATGTGGAATCCTCGCCCAGCCCGATAAATTGCGTCAGCGCTCCGTGCTCGCGTAGCGGCAAAGTCTGCGCCGAAGTGCGCTCTTCCACCTTGCGCCGCCACGTAAACACCATGGGCTCCACGCCGGTGCCAAATGCTGTCCACTTCCCTCCCGCGTGCGCCTCTGTGCTCTCGGAAAAAAGTCCCCCGTACAGCGACAGGTCCACACCTGCGCGCGGAATTTCCAGCGTGACGCTGCTAACTCCGGAAAGCGTCGAAGGCAGCGTCAGTTTTTCCTCCCCGGCCGAGGCGCTGATGGGCAGCGCAATCTCCAGCGTGATCACCGCGCGGCCGGGTCGCGAAAGCAGCGCGGAAAATTGCCCCGGCTCCTTGGAAAGCGAAGCCAGCGACAGCGGCTTGCCGTCGAGTTTCGCTTCGCGGACGAATAGCCCCGCAGGAATCGGCACCCGCACCCAGCCATTTTTCAGCACATCCACGGTCAGCGTCGCGCGCCCCGCCGCCACCTCGCCGTCGGCGCGCAAATCGTAATCCACGCGGCTCAGCGTGGCATCCACGGGCGGGGGCTCCGGCTCGCGCTCCGCAGGAAAGGCTTTCACCCGCAGCGCGCGGTAATCCGGCACGGAAATCACCACCCATCCGGGCGAGTGCGCCGCCTCCTGCGCGGCCAGCGATCCTGCAAACGCAAGCAGCAGAACGCCCGCTCCGCAACTCAACAGCCACACCAAACCACGGTCCGGCAAGCGTCGGAAATATTTTGTGCTGCGCATAAGCCTCCGCCTCACAGAATAGAAGAACGTAGCTACACAGATTTCTTGCACGCAGAAAGGGTTGCTTAGGCGGATACGTGCCGCTTAGGAAGCAAAGCGATCGGAAAGCACCGGAGCAACAGCTCCAGCACGGCGGTAACCTTGTTTTTGTCTTGTTTTCAAGCCGCTGGCTTAGGAGACAGAAGCTGCCAGCTTTAGATTCATTACCTTTGTGCGTTCGACGTACACGAAGTTTTCATTTGACCTGCGCGAGCGGTACTCCGTACAATCGCCTCCCTAGCAGAAACGGTAGACCATCGGCAGTAGCATCCGGGTGTACGAATGCCCATCTATCCTTCAGCAAAACGCCGCTCCTTGCGCATGACCGCCCGCCGCGCCGCCAGCGTGGTCGTGAATCTGGCCAGCCGGCAAAAACGCGTGCCTTGCCTGGTGCTCGATTCTTCCAAAGAAGGCTTTCGCCTGCGCGGAAACCTCAGCCTCCGGCGCGGAGAAATGATCGAGCTCATTTTCGACGAAGACCGTTCCTTCGCGGAATGCTGCAACGTGGTGTGGGTGGGCAAGGCCGGCTCGAAGCACGAAGGCGAAGCGGGGCTCGAATCGGTGCGGTCTGCTCCGCCAGCCGTCGCTTCCCTCGTTTAGTTCAATTCTTTGAATTCAAATCGTTTTTTCTAACTGAATCCCCTCTTCTCCAATTCAGCGTTGCAGGGCGGCCGTTGCGGAACGTTCCGCTGGTATCGATTCTTCCGTTCTTGAGTGTGCCTTGCAGGCTAATCGAAGCGATTCGCTCGCCATCCGGCGTTTCTTTGTGCATCACCATCTCGATCACAACATTGCCAGTCTCGGAGACGTCGCCATTCAACACCATAATCATTTTTTTCTCGGGACCCATGAACCATTGGCCGGTGATTTTCCCCCCGGCGATAGTGCCTTCGGCGCGAAAACAGCGGTGAGGCTCTTTTTTCGTCTCCGCAAAACAGACCGGGCCGCCGTACGCGCCATCGATCGCCTGTCCCACGAGCATGGGTGTGGTGCGGGCGTCCGCGGAGCTGTGCGGCGTACGCGGGTGCGGTGCGGGATTCGCGGGAACGCCAGCGGTGGAGGCGGGCGGGTTCGCGCCCGGTTGCGAGGTTGCGGGCAGGGATGGTGGGGCCGCGGACGCTGCGGCTGTGGGGGTTGCGGTGCTCGGAGGCGGTGCGGTCGAAGGAACCGTTGATGACAGCGGGGGTGTAGTTGGCTGAGGTTGCGTTACTGCGGCGGCGGACTGCGCCTGCTCTGTCTTGCTGCGCTGATTGGCGGTGTAGGCCCAGTAGCCTCCGCCGGCGAGTAGCACGACGATGGCGGCGGCGATCCATTTCAGTGCGCCGCCTTTCGCGCCGCTCGACTCTGGCTTGGCCGCGGGAAGCGTGCCGCCGCCCTCGACTTCGCTGATGGAAAAGGTGCGCACCGGCTGCTGGATATTCTTGAAATTTTTCTCTCCCAACGACAGAAACGACAGCGAAAGTTTGTTGCGGATCTGATCGTGCACGCTGCCCGAGATGCAGATGCCGCCGGGCTCCGCTGCGGTCTGCAGTCGCGCCGCAACATTGACGCCGTCGCCCATTAAGTCCTGCCCTTGCACCATCACGTCCCCGAGATTGATGCCGATGCGAAAGCGCACCTGGCGATTGGGTGGCAACTTGTCGTTCAACGTGCGCAACGCCGCTTGAATGTCCGTGGCACAGCGCACCGCTTCCACGGCGCTCACAAACTCGGCGAGGATGGCGTCGCCCGCGGTGTTGAAGACGCGTCCGCGGTGCATGGCCACCAGCGATTCGAACACCTGCTTGTGGCCGCGAAACGTGCGCAGCGTGGCCTCTTCGTCCTCGCCCATCAGGCGGCTAAACTCCGCGACATCCGCGGAGAGAATGGTCGCCAGTTTGCGCTCCAGTAGCTGCGGATCATCTTTTTCGTCGGGCATGCGGGCGCTCCAGACCTTCGTTTGTTGGGTATCATACTGGAAATTCGAGGTTTGGAGTTAGAGGCCTGCACCTATCCAGCAAAACAATTAAACGATTCCCCGTGTCGCACTCTCTTCCAGTCGAAACTTCCGTCGTCAACAGTTTTGACCGCCCGTTCATCTGCAAATAACAGAACTCCTCTAACCCTTACACAGGCAACTTTGCCGGCGGCCTCCCGGAGCATTGCGTCCGGACGCCGCAACTCCCTTTCCATGGGAACGCTACTTCAAAATCTAGGTCATGAACCATCAAAAGGAGAAAACGCGATATGCACTCTTCGATCAGTAAAGCGCTAGCGATTGTGGCGGCCTCCGCCATGACCCTGCTGCCAGCGGCACCCAGCTTTGCGGACGGAAACAATGGACCCAAGACCACCACTCCCATCAAGCACGTGGTGGTGATTTTCCAGGAAAACGTTTCCTTCGACCATTATTTCGGCACCTATCCCTACGCCGCCAATCTTCCAGGCGAGACCCCGTTTCAAGGCCGCGAAAAGACTCCCGCGGTGAACAATCTGCTGAGTTCGGGCTTGCTCACCAACAACCCCAACGCCGCCAACCCTTTCCGCATTCCCCCTTCCGTGCCGGTGACCTGCGACGAAGACCACAACTATGGAGACGAGCAGGCGGCCTTTGACGGCGGATTGATGGACAAATTCGCGGTGCTTAGTTGCAACGACGCCAATCTGGGCAAGTACAGCACCATGGGCTATTACGATGGCAACACCGTGACCGCGCTGTGGAATTACGCGCAGCACTTTGCCATGAGCGACAATTCCTACGGCACCACGTTTGGGCCGTCGACCCCGGGGGCCCTGAACCTCATCGCGGGAAACACCTACCCGGCGACGATTGCTCCGCTGCGGCCCAATGGCACACCATCCAATCCGCTTGGAAACATCGCCAATGCCGGCACCACCGGTGCGGTAATTGGCGATCCCCGCCCGCTCCTGGATGATTGCGTCGCCACCAACCCTAAACTACAGAGCACCAACCAGATAACCGTGACCGGCAAGAATGTCGGCGATCTGCTGAACGCCCAGGGCATCACCTGGGGCTGGTTCCAGGGCGGCTTCGCTCCGACCGGTGTGGATGCGCAAGGTCGCGCGGTATGCGGGCAGCACAATACGGGCCTGGCGGGTGATGACGCGGTGGCCACGGTCGGAGACTACATTCCCCACCATGAACCGTTCCAGTACTATTCGCAAAGCACGAACCAGCATCACGTACGTCCTAGCGACCCCATGCTCATCGGCACCTCCAGCGACGGCGCCAATCACCAATATGACCTGACCGACTTCACTACCGCGTTGAACGAAGGGCGCCTCCCAGCGGTCAGCTATTTGAAGGCCGCGGCCTATCAGGACGGACATGCCGGGTACTCCGACCCTCTCGACGAACAAACCTTCATCGTGAATACCATTAACGCCCTGATGCAGAGCCGCTATTGGAAGGACACCGCGGTATTCATCTCGTATGACGATTCCGACGGCTGGTACGATCACCAGTTCGGGGTCATCGTCAACCAGTCCAACGTATCCGACGACCGCCTGTTGGGTGTCGGCAATTGCGGTACGCCGAAAACCAACGATGTTAGCGGCGGCACACAGAACGGACGCTGTGGCTACGGTCCGCGCCTGCCGCTGCTGGTGGTGTCGCCGTGGGCCAAGGTCAACTTCGTCAGCCACACCCTCTCGGACCAGTCTTCCATCCTGCGCTTCATTGAAGATAACTGGAACCTCGGCCAACTGGGTGGCGGGTCAACGGACGCCATCGCCGGGTCGCTCAACAATTTGTTCGACTTCGATGACGAACCCGGAGCGGGACGCCTCATCCTCGACCCGAAAACTGGAAGCGTGCTGCCTCAGCGGTAACTTCCGACGGCATGCGGGTTCGCCGTCGGCAATCTGAGTGCACGAAACCTGGACCGCCGAGCGTACGCCCGGCGGTTCAGCCTTTTAGTCGTCGGTGGCTGCTCGTCCGGCGAACCGCCTCTTCCGTGAGGATCAGATCAGTACGACATGACTAAGTGCACCAGCGTGCGCAGCGCTACTGCTGTGGGCCCTTTGGCCAGCCAAGGCTTCGCGTCATCGTTCCACGCAGTGCCCGCGATGTCCAGATGGATCCACGGGGTATCCCCCGCAAACTCGCGGATGAACATCGCTCCAGTAATCGCCCCGCCGCCTTTGCCGCTGCTGATGTTTTGGATATCCGCAAAACTCCCTTTGATAAATTCGCGATACTCGTCGTCCATCGGCATCTGCCACATTTTTTCGCCCGCAGCCTTGGCCGACGCCAGCAATTTGTCCGTGAACGCCTGGTCCGTCCCGAACACGCCGACATTGACATTGGCCAGAGCCACCACAATCGCGCCCGTCAGAGTAGCCGCATCCACCAAAGCCGTAGCGCCCAGTTGTTTTGCGAAATGCACACCATCCGCCAGGATTAAGCGCCCCTCCGCATCGGTGTTCAACACTTCGATCGTCTTCCCGGACATCGCCGTTTGGATGTCGCCGGGTTTTTGCGCCGTGCCCCCAGGCATGTTTTCCGTCGCCGGCACCACGCAAATCACCTTCACATTCGGCTTCAGCGTGGCAATCGCCCGCATTACGCCCAGCATGGTCGCGCCCCCGGCCATGTCGTACTTCATTTTTTCCATGCCGTCCGCGGGCTTAATCGAGATGCCGCCGGTATCAAACGTCACCGCTTTGCCCACCAGTCCAATCACCGGCGCATTGGGATTCACCTTCGCGGGAACGTAGGTGATGACGATTACACGCGCCGGCTCCGGTCCGCCCTGTGCCACGCTGATCAGCGCACCCATTTTCAAATCCGCAATGCGCTTCTCGTCGAGAATCTCCACCGCCAAGCCCGCTTCGCGCGCCATGGACTCGGCTTTTTCCGCCAGGATCCGCGGCGTCAATTTGTTGGAAGGCTCGTTGACCAGGTCGCGCGTGAAATTCTGCGCTTCGCCGATGGTTTTGCCCTTGGCAACGGCCGTCTCGCCACTCGCCCGTCCGGAATCGGGATACCCGGCAATGGAGACCGCTTCGATATTCTTGTCGTTTTTCTTGTCCGTCTTGTATTTGTCTGTTTCAAAATTCGCGGTCGTCACCGCCTCGGCGATGGCTTGCGCATTAGCATCGCTGGCGTCATTTTCGCCCACCAGAAATGCAATCTTCTTCGCGCCCTTGCTTTTCAGCGAACGCGTTGCCGCCCCCACAATCTTGCGCAGCATGGCCCCGGAAAATTGTTCGCGCTTCCCTGCCCCCACCAGCAACAATCGCGGCGCAGCCAGTCCCGCGGGCGCATGAATCAGCGTCGATTCCAGCGTCTTGCCCGTCACTTCCCCGCTTTGCACCAGCTTTTTCAGCAAGCCCTTTGCGGCCTGATCGATCTCCAGCAGGTGGCTCTGTATCGGATCGCTTTCCTCAAAAACATATGCCACCAGCGCATCGGTCTCGAGCGTGGCGTAGGGCTTGGTTTCCAGCGTGATCTGCATAATGCGTTTATCGTCTCCTGTTGCGGTACATGGATTCGTCCACTTCCCTGCGCGCTTCTTTCTTTTTTTCGTCCGCCCGGCGGTCCCAGTTCTTCTTGCCTTGCGCCAGTGCAATCTCGCACTTGGCGATGCCGTTGCGGAAATAGATGCGCAGGGGTATGACGGTTAAACCTTTAGCTTCGGTGCGAACCGAGAGCTTGTGAATCTCATTGCGATGCAGCAACAACTTGCGTGAGCCCAGCGGTTCGTGGTTCCACGGCCCCCCGGCTAGGTATTGTGCAATGTGCGCGTTCACCAGCCACGGGCCGCTCTTCTTGAAATCCACATAGGCATCGCGAATATTCGCCTTGCCTTCGCGCAACGCCTTCACTTCCGTGCCATGCAGGACCAACCCTGCCTCATAGCGGTCCAGCAACGTGTAATTATACGACGCCGCGCGGTTCTGGGCGACCAGCAGCTCGCTCGGCTTGCCGGATTTCTTGGATTTCTCGCCTTTGCCGGGCTTGTCCGCCTTCCGGCGCTCGGCAGTCTTCGTCGGGTGCGTCATACCTTCATCATAACTGGCGGGTTACATTCGCGCTACATCCCGGAAAAAAGCCCCGAAAGGGGGTTATCCGATGCAAGACAGCCAACCTTCCCTTGCTTGCTGGGCTTCTAAGCCGAATGTTAGACTGCCAACTAAGTCAGGTCTAAGTCGTGTTGAGGCTCGGGAGAGTTCATGCGCCGTTTGGGGAATGTAGCGGTATGCCTTGGGATTGCGCTGCTTGCGGCGGGGTGCCCCAAGGGCCAAACCGATTTTGACCAAGGCAAGAAGGCGGAACAGCTTTCCGATCTGGACGATGCTTACGTCTTTTACCAGAAAGCCTTAAAGGCCGATCCCAGCAACGCCAATTTTAAGATTAAGGTCAATCAGACCCGCTTTGAAGCCGGGCAGATGCACCTGCAACGCGGCTATGCGGCGCGCAAAAAGGGCGATTTGCAAACCGCTCTGGCCGAATTCCAGCGCGCCTTGCTCATTGATCCATCTAGTTCCGTTGCAGAACAAGAAATCGGGCGCACCGTCGACGCCATCGCGGAAAACAGCCGCGCCAACGACGCTGCCGCGCAACCCGAACCCGACGCCTCCGAGCAAGCCCTCGCCGCAGCTCCCCCCGAACTGAAGCCCCTCTCCAACGCTCCCATCACCATGAACTACAGCCAGGACGCCAAGATGGTCTTCGAGACCATCGGCAAACTAGCTGGTCTCACCGTCATCTACGATCCCGATTTCGTGGCCAAGCAGATTAAGGGACAACTGAACAACGTCAGCCTGCAGCAGGCTCTGGACATCGTTTCCCTGCAATCCAAGTCCTTCGTGAAGCCGGTCACGGAAAATATCGTCATGGTCATTCCCGACCAACCCCAGAAGCGCCGCGACTATGAAGAAGAAGTGGTGAAGACCTTTTATCTAGGCAACACCGTGCAGGCCCAGGACATCACCGAAATCGTCACCGGCCTCCGCCAGTTGCTGGACATGAAGCGCATTCAGCAGCTCAATTCCCAGAACGCCATCATCGTTCGCGACACTCCGGATAAGGTGGCTCTGGCTGAAAAAATGATCCGCGACATTGACAAGGCCAAACCCGAAGTGGTCATTCAGGTGGAAGTTTTGCAGGCCCGTGTAGACCGCCTGCGGGACCTCGGTATCCTGCCGGGACAGACCGCCTCTATCGCCATTAACCCTAACGCAAACAACAGCACCAACAACGGGACCGGCAGCTCGACTTCGAATAGCAACATCACCCTCCAAACCTTGCGCCACTTAACCGGCGCCGATTACGTGGTCACCCTGCCGACCTTTACCGCCAACGCCGTTTTGACCGACACCTATACCAAGATCATTCAAAATCCTGAGATTCGTTCCATCGACGGTCAGCCCGCCAAACTCCGCGTCGGCGATAAGGTTCCCGTGGCCACCGGCAGCTTCCAGGCCGGCGTCGGCGTGGGCTCCACGGGCGGCGCGGGCATCGTAAACCCCTTGGTTAACACCCAGTTCCAGTATTTGGACGTTGGCGTCAACGTGGACATCACCCCGCGCGTCCACCCCAATCACGAAATCAGCATGAAGGTGAAGGTTGAAGTTTCCTCTGTCACTGGCACATCGACCATCGGCGGCATTCAGCAACCCATCATCAGCCAACGCACCATCGAACACGATATTCGCCTCAAAGAAGGCGAAGCCAGCGTCCTCGGAGGCTTGTTCGAAAAGGACGACACCCGCACCCTGAACGGCTGGCCGGGCTTCGCCAAGATTCCCTTCCTCCGTTATTTCTTTTCCGAAGACAGTACCGATAAGCAGGACAATGAAGTCTTGATCGTCATGACCCCACACATCGTGCGCATGCCGGATTGGACCAAGAAGAATCTGACCACCCTGTATTCCGGGACGGAAACCAACGTTTCGGTCAAGCGTGACAGCAGCATCCGCACGCCCGAAGCGCAACCCGCAACTCAGGTGCCGGCATCGCAACCATCGGGGAAACCGCCACTCGCTAATCCCACGCCCGCTTTGGCGATTCCCAACGGTAACGCCGGTATGCCGCAGCCCGCCCCCCCCGGCACATCGCCTTCGGGTGCGCCCGCCAAGATGAAATTTGAACCGCAATCCATGGCCCTGAAAGTAGGGCAGGAAGCCACCGTGGCCATCGCCGTGGACGGGGTTACCGATCTCTTCTCCATCCCACTGCTCCTGCAATACAACCCCGCGGTCATCAGCATTGAAGAAGTCGAGCAGGCCGCCGGTGAAGGCGGCAAAGGCGGCTTCCTCTC
>DATFYV010000084.1:0-12560 GCA_035314845.1 Candidatus Acidiferrum sp. | reverse complement strand
TGCGCCGGGTTCTCAAGGATTTTGGCATTTTTTGTGCCTCAGCCTTTCGTGATGGCCTTGAGGAGTTGGCGCATTTCCTTTTCGGTGCCGATGGTGATGCGCACGAACCCGGGGCCCATGTCGTGGCTGCGGTCGCGGAGGAGAATGCCCTGGCGTGCGAGTTTTTTGAACAGCGCGGGGCCAGTAGGGCCGAAATTGGCCAGAAGAAAATTTCCCGCGCTGGGATAGGTGGTGATTCCGCGCGAATTTAGTTCCGCGGCAAACCAGGCGCGGAGGCGTTTTACGTTGGCGACGTATTTTCCGATGGTGGCGTTGTCTCGGACGGCGGCTTCGGCGGCGACCAGCGCGGCGATATTGATGGGGAAGGGAGGCATGGCGCGGCGCAGGAGGGCCAGGGATTTTTCGTTGGCGATGACCGCGCCCAAGCGAAGCGCGGCTAGCCCTGCGGCCTTGGAAAAAGTGCGCGCGCTGAAGAGATTCGGGTAGCGCTTGATCCACGGCGTAACTGTGGCGCCGGAGAATTCCACGTAGGCTTCGTCGACGACTAGGGCGGTGTGCGTTGCGGCGTTGAGAAGTTGTTTAATTTCCGAGGGTTTGATAAGCGTGCCGGTGGGATTGTTGGGATTGCAGACGAACAGCACGCGCGGCTTTTTGCGTAGGGCTTTCAGCACGGCGTCGAGAGGGAATTGCATTTCCTTGGTGTAGCGCAGAACTTCGATACGCGCGCCGGCGATTTCCGCCCAGTAGCGGTACATGGGGAAGGTGGGCTCGCAGATGACGATGTGGCTGCCTGGTTCCACGAAGGCGTCGAAGAAGACGCGCAGGGCATCGTCGCCGCCGTTGGTGAGCATTAATTCCTGCGGACGCACGCGGAAATATTTTGCCAGGCGCGCGGTCCGCAGCTGATATTCCGGGTACATCGCGAATTGCTCAGGCGGGATTTTGGCCAGCGCGCGAAGCACGGCAGGAGAGCAGCCGGCGGTGTTTTCGTTGAAGTCCAGGCGGATTTTTCCGAGGCGGCCTTCAGCGGGAGCTTCGTAGGTGCGGCGATCAAGGATCGCCTGGCGCACGGGAAGTGTTGGCTTCATCGGCGGACCCTCATTCGCGCACCTTCATCGACGAACCTCCACGGCGTTGGCGTGCGCCAGCAAACCTTCGCTGCGCGCGAGGGTGACGGTGTCGTTGGCGAGATTTGCAAAGCCGCGGGCGCTAATGTTCTGCACGGTGATGCATTTTACAAAATCAGCGGCGGAGAGACCGGCGCGCATGCGGGCCCACCCTCCCGTGGGAAGCACATGGTTGCTGCCGCTGATGTAGTCGCCGAAGGGTTGCGCGCCCCAGGAGCCGAGAAAGATGGTGCCCGCGGCGGTAATTTTCTTGAGCAGCGCTTGCGAGTTGTCGGGAAGGCTCAAGTGTTCGGGCGCGAAACGATTGGTGAACGCGCAGGCTGCTTCCAGCGAAGACGTCAGCATGATCGCACCTGTTTTGCGCATCGAGGAATGCGCGGGATTGCCTGGCGGAAGTTTTTCGAGTTGCGTGGCCACTTCTTTTTGCACCGCAGCCGCCAACTTGGCCGACGGAGTAACCAGGAAGCTGCCGGCGTCGGGCGCGTGTTCGGCTTGCGCAAGAAGATCCGCAGCAATGAATTGGGGATCGCCTTTGGCGGCGAGAACGATAGCCTCGGTAGGGCCTGCGGGGAGGTCGATGGCGCAGTCGCTGCTGACGAGTTGCTTGGCGGCGGTGACGAAGCGATTGCCAGGACCGAAGATTTTGTCGACGCGCGCGACGGACTTCGTGCCATAGGCGAGAGCGGCGATGGCTTGGGCTCCGCCGATGCGGGCGATTTTTTCCACGCCCAGAATATTCGCGGCGGCCAGAAGTTCGGCGTTGGGCTTGGGGCAGAGGACTACAATATTTGCCACGCCCGCTACTCTGGCGGGAACTACGGTCATCACCATGGTCGAAACCAGCGCGAAACGGCCGCCGGGGATGTAGCAGCCGATGGAATCGATGGGGCGAATGAGATTGCTAATGGTGACGCCGGGTTCGACCTTGAGCGACCAAGGGCGGGGAAGTTGCTTCCGGGCCACGCGGCGGACGTTGCGTGCCGCGTGCTCTAGCGCGCGGGTGAATTCAGGACTAACGTGCTTTGCGGCAGCTTTGGTTTCGCGCGCCGCGATCCAAATTCCTTCCCTGCGCAGGTCGATGCCATCGAACTCTTTCGTGTAAGCCGCGAGCGCGGCATCGCCGCCCTTGCGCACGTCGGCAATGATGTCCGCAGCGACACGCTCAGCTTCGCGGTCGCGTTCCTGGCGGTCGCGGAGCAGTTTTTTTTCGACAGCAGGAGTGAGCTTTAGGATACGCATTAGAGCACGATCTTGTTCAAGGGATATTCGACGATGCCTTGAGCCTTCGCGGCTTTGAGTTTCGGTAAAATTTGCCGCACCACGGATTCTTCGATGATGGTGTTCAGCGCGACCCAATCGGGATCGCTGAGATTGGAGATGGTGGGTTTCTTCAGCGCGGGAAGAACGGCGAGGACGGCGGCGAGGTCGTCGCGGTGGACGTTGAGGAGCAGGCCAACTTTGCTGGCGGCGGCCATAGCGCCGTTGAGCATCAAAATTAGATTGTCGGCTTTTTCTTTTTTCCACGCATCGCCTACTGCGGTGCGGTTCATGATGAAGACGGTGGCGGACTCGAGGACGGTGTCGACCACGCGGAGGCGATTGGCGCGCAAAGAGGAGCCGGTTTCCGTGACTTCGACGATAGCGTCGGCAAGCTGCGGGACTTTTACTTCGGTGGCACCCCAGGAAAATTCCACGCGGGCCTTTACGCCGTGTTTGGCCAGATAATTTTCCGTGATGTGCACCACTTCGGTGGCGATGACTTTGCCTTCGAGGTCGCGCGGTTCGCGCATGGGGGAATCTTCCGGGACGGCGAGAACCCAACGGACGCGCGAGAGGCGCTGCTTGGCGTAGATGAATTCTGCGAGTTCGGCGACTTGGGCGCCGGTTTCGACCACCCAATCGTGCCCGGTGATGCCGGCGTCCAGCGCGCCGGATTCAACGTAACGCGCCATTTCCTGCGCGCGGACGAGCAGGCACTCGATTTCGGGGTCGTCGATGGACGGAACGTAGCTGCGCGAACCCAGGGAAATTTTCCAGCCGGCGCGCGCGAACAAATCAATCGTGGCGTCTTGCAGGCTGCCTTTGGGGATGCCGAGTTTTAATTTTGTGGCGGGTGCGGAGCTGGGCTTGTCGCTCATCGGGATTGCTCTGTTTTCTCGGGGTGATAGATTTTCTCTGGATCGAAGGCGCGCTCGGAAACGATGTTTAGCTTGCCGTCCGGCGTGACGGCGCGAAAAAAGCAGGAGCGATAACCTTCATGGCAGACTCCGGGGCCAACCGGCTCAACTTTCACCAGCAGGGCATCGGCGTCGCAATCGACGAGCACTTCGCGCAGCCGTAAGACGTGGCCGCTGGATTCGCCCTTTTTCCAGAGTTTGTTGCGCGAACGGCTAAAGAAAACCACTTCGCCAGAGGCGCGGGTTTGTGCGAGCGAGGTGTCGTTCATGAAACCGAGCATGAGCACTTCACCGGTCCGGTGATCCTGAATGATGGCGGGTACTAGTCCGGCGGCTTTTTGGAAATCGATGTCCACTGTGCGCTCCTTAAGACTGCCATGTTGCAAAAGACGGTTCTAAAAACAAAAAACCCGCTGGGCTTTGCGGAGCCAGCGGGCTGAAGAGTGTGTTGTTAGCGAATCGCTATGCACACCTCAGCACGCGCGGCGTATGGCCGTGATGATGGTGGTGACGAGTCGCGCGAGATGTGCACATGGCAAACATTAGAACTTCAAAGTAAACGAATTTCGGCGAGCTGTCAAACCACTTTGGCGGGACGGATGGGCATGCCGAAATCGCGCTCCATGCGCTAGGGCCGCTGGTCGTCGCCCGCGCCGTGGAGGTCCAGCGCGTTTCCAGGCTAACGCCCCGCGAGCTGAGTCTTTCCATGATCGCGGTCGGCGGAGCCCAGAGGCCACATCTCGTTGGCCTCGACCACCAGCTGGCCTTGTTGCGACAAAACCCACTCGGCAAAGTGCTGCAGTTCGCCCGAAGGCTCGCCCGCAAAAATGTAATAAAGCTGACGAATGAGCGGGTACTTGTGCGAGGTAATGGTGTCCGTAGTGGGGGCGATGGCGGCTGCGGACGCGCTGGCCTTGATGGCGATGAACCGGACCTTGGCGCTCAGGCCGAGATTGACGCTGGCGTATCCAATGGCCTCCGGGTCGGCGCTTACAGCCGCGTAGAGTGCCCCGTTCTTGGGGAGGGTCTTTACCGAAGACGAGATGCTGGCGTCCCCCATGTATTCCGTCTCGATGAAATCGCCGATGTCGGAGGTGGCGTCTCGTCCATAAACCTTGATTGGCGCGTCTTTGCCGCCCACTTGTTTCCAATTTTTGATGGCCCCGGACAAAATCTGGCGCAGATCAAAGATGGAAAGTTCGCGAACCGGATTGGAAGGGTGAACCAGTATGCCCACGACTTCCGTAGCGATGGGAATTTGTACGAACTGCTTGTTGCGCCGCTCGCGCAACGCGGTGATTTCGCCGCCCAGGACCTCCCGGGAGCTTTGCACAATCTCCGTCTTACCTTCCACCATCGATTGCACCGCCTCGTTGACGCGCGTTCCAGAAACTGCAAACGAGACGTTCGGATGATTCTGGCGATACCATTCGGTCAGTCTTTGTGTGCAGGGCCCCATGCTGGGATCGCCACTGATATGAATAACGGCCGATGTCCCCTGCGCCGCGGCGATGGAAGCTAAAAAGACGAATAAGGTCAAACCCAATAAACTGCGAAGCATTGGAAGTCTCCCGATGAGTGAGTTTGGGCGCTGGACCACTGTACCGAACACGGATTGCAACAGCGACCGACTGCAGGTACAAGAAGCTCAAAGCGGATAATAGGAATTGGCACGAAGCAGCGAAGTTCGTTCTTGACGCCTAGGGCAGATTCTGAGTTGAGGCGTCCTGACGGTTAGCACCATGGAGAAATTTACTTGGAGGTATAATTCATGGTCATTTTCAGCTCGACGGCGACGCCGAACTTGCTATTGGGCAAATCCTCGACGCGGACCACTTCGGCGACATACTCGCAATTCATGGGATCGTGACCAGAGGTATAGGGAAAGGTCACGAAGACGCGCATGCCTTTGTAATAGCCAGTGCGCCGAGAATGGAAGTAAATGCCCTCTTTTGAAGCATTTACACTGGTTATGTGGTCCTCAAAGTGTTCGTCGCGAGGTTCCGACGGGCGCACGCGAACCGGGCGGGACATCTTCACACGACGGCTGCGCCGCTTCTGCGGATACTCCTTCAAGGCAGCGGGGAAGGCGGCAGCAGTTGGTAGTTCGGTGGACATGGCGGAATTTGGTCTAGGCTGAAACGCGAGACCCCTCACGTGAATCTGATAGAGCACGATAACGACCAGACAAGTGGCGAATTTCGGGAGGGCGTATGGAAGATAAACTTCGCAAGGATGACCAACAGTGGAAGAAGCAACTCACGCAGAATCAATACTATGTGACCCGTGAGAAGGGTACGGAGCCGCCCTTCACTGGCGAATACGAAAATACCAAGGTGCCCGGGACCTACCAATGCGTGTGCTGCGGGCAGCCGTTGTTTCGTTCTGAAACAAAGTTCGCCTCGGGATCGGGATGGCCCAGCTTTTACGCCCCGGCGGCGGAGCAGGCCGTCGAGAAGGAAACTGACACCTCTCACGGCATGCGCCGGACGGAGGTCCGCTGCAGCCGGTGCGAGGCCCACCTGGGGCACGTTTTTGACGACGGACCAAAGCCCACGGGCTTGCGCTATTGCATTAATTCGGCGGCTTTGAAGTTGGACAAGGATTCCCCAACGAAGGGCTGATGCGGTCGCTCTGACGGCGCTAGGGGTTTTCGGGAGGTCGGGAACGGCCTGCGCAGGTGCTAAGCGGCCACGGTGCAGGCGAACTCAGCAAGTTCGGCGACTCTGTCGCGTTCCCAGATGCCCAGAAGCAGGACCTTGCAGCCACTCGGATACTTAAAAATATAGAAAACGTCGCTTGCCCCGTCGATTTCGAAGAATCCTGGGCGGCGCGGGTCGGGACGCGCGGGCGCGCAGGTGCTCAACAAAACGCGCAATTCTCCCACCTGCTGTGGCGTGTGGTTGTGCAGGTCTTCGACAATCGGGGGCAGTTTGCCGGTAATCATAAATTTGTCCGCCCGATCAGTGTAGCGTTTCCCTCATAGGTAAAGACGTCAAAAGTGGCGAAATGTTTCGTGTCCCGCAACCTTTTCGGGGCCACGGCATCTGCTGCAATATGTCCTGTGAACTTTTCGCCCCACACAGTTGGATGCTTGCAAGTATGGGGCAGCTACAACGATTTCGGGAGCCTCCGCCAGGGCCGTTGCTCGCAGGCAGGGTCTTGCGCAGTGGAATGCGGTACGAAACAGCGTGGGTCACTATCGCGGATGGTACTTGCGCCTATGCCTCTTCTTTGAGACATTGTGTGCACGGCAGTTGTCCGCGAGAACGCGTAAAATAGAATGGAGTGGTACCAGTGCCCAAGAAGATATCTGCCAAGAAAACAGAAGCCGATGGTTTTGGCAAGGACCGGCGCCGCAAGCATCACCATTTTTTGGTAACGGTCTTCTACGCCGACGGAGAGAAGTTCGGACGCGTGTACACGGACAAGGAAAAGGCCACACGCTTTGCGGAGCGCCAGCGCCGCTCGCCGGTGGTGAAATCGGCGCGCATCTCGCTGGTGTCCTAGGCGCCGTTGCGCCAGGATGTGCAGTGAATCGTCACGGTGGATAACGCGGGGCTTGTCCGTGGTCTGGTGGGCGTGTTATAAAGAGAAAGCGGATTTGCGGCCTTAGTATAGTGGTAGTACGGAACCTTGCCAAGGTTCAGGTGTCGGTTCGATTCCGATAGGCCGCTCCATAATTTTCAATCACTTACGCAGCCTCTTCATTTTCCCTATTTCCAAGCAATACAAACACACTTCCTCTCGACGGAACGCACAGAAACAGCTTCCGCTTTCAATTTTGCTTGGGATTCTCCGCGGTGGCCACGGGAGGGTGCCCGGGCGGCAGCGCGCCATTGGAGTCGGGCGTGGTGGATGGAATTAAGTCTCGCAGATTGGGCAAGGCGTCATGGACGGGTCCCTGACCGGCCTGGGCGTGGGGATTTTTGCCGGGATCGGGATGCTCGATGGCTCCGCCGGCGGCGTTGGTTTTCACCACGACCCACTGCTGCCCTTGTTTTTCGAGGGAGTAGGACACGCGCATGCCCGCGCCCGGGGGCGCTCCGGTTTTTGGCAAGTATTCGACCTGCGCTTGCGCGCTGTTGCCATTAATGGCCACGTTGGTGACGTTCATGTCCATTGCGCCGAGGTTTATGGTTTTCAGCGAAGCCAAATGCTGGCGGATGCCCTCGCGGATGGCGTCATTGGCGCTGACTTGTTTTTGGCAGCCAGCCACTGCGATGCTTCCCGCGAAGAGGATTGCGACGATCAGTTTAGTCTTCATTCAGAGCTCCTGTTGCAGGCCGACCATGCGCGGTTTGCCAAACGATCCGCTTAAACGGAATTACGACTCCCGCGCCTGTGAACTACCCCGTAGCGCCCGCCATTTCTAGGTTGTGCTTCGCCGCTTTGGCTTCCGTGCTGCCCTCGGAGGTCAGATCCTTGGACCCGAAGCCAATGCCGATCTTTTTTAAGAAGGCCGTCGGAGGATCTCCACCAGCAAAGATCCACACGTAATCGTTGGAAAGGGTTTGCTTGGCGCCGTTCACCTCCAGGATGACTGAGTTCGCGGTAAATTCCACCGGACTGGAGTTGAATACGACCTTGAGCTTTCCCCTCCGCACGCACTCATTCAGTCTATGGGCGTTGCGGTCTTTAATGCGGCTGAAGGCCGCAGCACGATACGAGAGTGTAACGGTATTGCCAACCTGAGCAGCCAGTCCCATGGCGGACTCCACGGCGCTGTCGCCTCCCCCAACCACCAGAATCTTCTTGTGCACGTAGTGGTCGGCTTCAATCAGACGGTACATGACTTTCGGCAGTTCCTCGCCCTTGACGCCCAATTTGCGAGGGCTTCCGCCTTTGCCCAGCGCCAGGATGACGTGGCGGGCGCGGTACTGATTCTTGGCGGTGTGCACGGTAAAAAGGTGGTCGCCGCCGGTCTGCACGTCCAGAACCTTCTCGCCTTTGCCAAATTTGAAATCGACGCGGTGCAGCACGTGTTGCCAAAACTCGAGTAGCTCTTCTTTGGAAAGTTCCCGCTTCTTGAACTTGCCGTACATGGGAAATTCCACCGGGCTGGTCATCACCAGCTTTTGCCGCGGATATTTTGCGACCGTTCCGCCCAGTTCTCCTTCATCCAAGGTGAGGTAATGGAGTTTCTTTTCAATGGCTCGCAGCGAGGCGCTAATTCCGGCAGGTCCGGCGCCCACGATTAGCACGTCGTAGATGGAAGCCGCGCCAGGATGAGCGCTGGCAACCGGATCGATGCGTGCAGCGATGGTATCGATGCACTCTCGGCCCTGATTGATGGCGTTCTTAATCAGCGCGAGGCCGCCCAGTTCGCCAATGATGAACATATTTTTGACCGTGGTCTCGTATGCCGGGGTCAAAACCGGCGTGTCGCCGTTGACGCTGGGATCGGCCATGACCATGGTAATGGCCCCCACGGGGCAGGCTTCCGCGCACAAGCTGTGGCCGATGCATTTGTAACCGTTAACGATGACGGCCTTGCCGCCGAACATGGCCAGCACGTCGCCTTCCGGGCAAACCGTGGTGCAGGCCGCGCAGCCGATGCAGTAGTTGGCGTCGATTTTCGGGTGCTGCGATTGCGGCCCGCGGGTGATGATCTTGCCTTTTTCCGCTGCGGCGTGTGCTTCGGCTTCGCGTTTCTTCAGCCCACGAAGATGCAGCACCAGAAACAGCAGGATGATGGCGGCGGCAATAAAAAACGAGATGAAATTATCCATGTCCTTTTCGTTTGCGTCAGATGCGATAACCCATCACCAGCACTAAGCCGATGTGAATAATGGCCAGGATGGCAAAGGCATAGCTGAACGGGCGATGGATAACGTGCCAGAGGTTAAACACCTGCTCCGTACGACTCAGAAACAGAATGTGCTTGGAAAGCGCGGCCTTTTTACTGGCCACGCGAATAGCCCGCTCCAATTTGTAGTCGCCGCTGGCAAACAGGCCAAAGCCGGTCAGCAGCCACCGGCCGAAACCGAGTCGCTGCAGCCGCACGCGGGAAGTGACAACGGGGCGTTTGAAGTCGATGACGAACATGGAGAGCAGCGAGCCCATCATGGTGGTCTTGGCAACCTCGGCCGCGGTCGGCAAGACGTATAAAGCGTCGACGGAAAAACCGAAGGTAGCCTGCTGTTCCGCGAGATCCTTCTGCAGTTTCTCTTCGTTCTCTTCCATCTCTTTTCTGGTGAGTTCCGCGGCGTTGCGGCTTCTAGGAATCTGCGCGTACAGATAGCGCCCCACAAAACCGCTCAGAGTAACCATCAGCATGCTGTAAAACGCCATGCCCGCGATGTTTCCGAATTTAAAGGAAGCATGGAAGGCGATAATCATCGGAGCGGCAGTGCCCAGAACGATATGAAAATCCAGCCAATGCCGTGAGTTGCCCTGGCGCGCCAGCCAGCCCCACTTTTTCCGCAGCGGATACAGGTAGATGAGGAAAAACATGAACACCCCGACCATGCCCAGCTTCACGCCGATAGTTCCGCTGGGGCGCAAGGCTTCGTGCTTGGGAGAGAAAGGCCGTTCGTCCATGCCCAGCGTGTAGTAGTTAAATCCATATCCGGCAATGACCAGGATGACCGCGATCGCCGCAAGCCAGGCCAGCAGTAAACGGATCTTGTGCCCGCGTTCCGGATCTTCCGTAACGGCGATGGCGGTGGTGGCGGTTACTTGCGAACTCATTGTTTTACGTCCTTTACTCCCTCGATTTGAATCACGGCTTTAAATCTCTTGTATGCGGTGAAGCGGTGCACGTTGCGCCAGTGCTGCAAGGGCGTTTCCAAATCGATGGTTGCGGAGACTGGCATCCAGTACGATTCGTCGGGGTCGTGAAACTGTACCAGGGCGTAGTGAATATCGCTTTGCATGCCCTTCAGCCCCAGATCGCTCAGACTGGAATCAACCGTCGCGGTCAAGCGGGTGATGGCCCCGCTGGACTTGTCGATCCAGATGGTTCCCGAGAGCGGCAAAGGATAATTCTTGCCGCGCAATTGCAATGCCGCGGGGGAGGATGCGCCCGGAACAGCCTTGAAACTGAATTTTGCCAGGGTGACCGCTCCATTATTTTCCTCGCCCAGCGCCGCAAATTCATAGCTCGATTCGTACTGCGAGTGCACAATGAGCAACAAGCTGGCGAATCCTTTGGTGAGCAGCAAGGTACGCGAAGCGTCGCGGAAGGCTTGTTTGCGGACGTCGCGGGTTTCCTGCAACCGCAAATTGCCGCTGGCGGACGTGGCCTGCAGCTGGTAGTCGTACTTGGACTCTTCGCGATAAGCGGGCTTGTCGTTTCTTCCGATAATGGTTTGCGTGATGGATTCGGCGCACACCACGTTGGCGGCTTGCTCAAAGAAGTGTTCCACGTTTCTGCGCGCATGAAGCAGCGGCTCCATCCCGGGGACGCTCGCCGCCGTATCCGTTTTCCCGGCAGCGACCTGCGCCCAAGCCCCGCGTTCACCCGCGCCGCAGCTGAACGATACGCACGCCAATCCGAGCAAAAGCCGAACGCTCCAAGTCATCGCAACGCCAGCCGCGCTCCAATACCGATTCGCGCGCTGCCCGATCATTTCCGGAAGCTCCCGAAGCGGTAGCCGATCACCGTGGAGTACTGCTTGTAATTCAAGGTCGTGCCGTTGTACCAGCCAAAGTTGGCGGACATGAAATATTTGGGTCCCACGTTCCAGTCCGCGGAGGCATTTACGTACAGGGAATTGTCGTTCGAGGACAGGTTGGATAAAAATGTCTGCTTGCCACCGGTCAACTGGATGCGTAGGGATTCGCTCAGGTTCTTGGACAACGAAAAGGCTTCATACTGCCCGCTTCCAAAGCTACTGTTGAATTTCGAGTAGTGTGCGTCGGCGTTCAAGCCCGTGTTCCAGATATTGGCGAAGCTGATGCCGAACCCTTCGTTCCAGGACGATTTCTGGTCGGTGCTGGCATTGCTCTTGCCCAGGCTGCCGTACACCGTGAGGTGTTTGGGCAATTCCACGCGCACGTCGCCACTGAGGCCCTGGAACAGATATTGGTCCAGCAAACCGGTAACGATCAGGCGGGGGTCAAACGTCGGCAGGTTGCGGAAATAATTGTGGTTGAGTCCGAAACTCAAACGGGCGATGGGCTGAAAATGCAGCGACGTGTAGCTTTGCGATATTCCCGTAGGATTACTGCCCCCGCCGGGCAGGGGTGAAACGCGCGCCTCATCGGCCTGCAGGGAGCTAAAAAAAGAAATGTAGCGCTTCCACGAAAACGTGTTCTCGAAAAAGGCGAATTGCCGCATCACCCGCCATTGGATGCTGGTCACCGCAATTCCCGCGGTGCTGAACACGCGCATGCGGTCATAATCGCCGGCGGTGTAATTCACAAACGTCCCGGCAATGTGTTGATCCGGGTTGTAGCTCCAGGACGTGGGGTTCGGCGTGGAACCCGCGAAAAAACCCGCCGTAACCTTGCGCGAGAGTTTTCGGGCAAAATAGGCGCCGTCAATGGTGCTCAGGCTCGGCGCCCACGGCAAATACAAACGGCCCACACCGATACGCACCGGCGAATACGGACTGTCGTAGGTAAACGCCAGTTGGTAGGTGCGGTTGATTAGATCGTTCAGCGTAGTGGGCTGCGTGCCGGGATTCTGGGAGTTGCTGGTGTTGAAGTTGCCTCGCCAGTAGCCCGTAAAATTCCAATACGTACCGCCGATGAACGTCATGTCGGCATTGATCAGCATCCCCATTTGCCGTGAACTAAAACCCCCGGACTCCTGCGTATCGCCAAAATCAAATCCGATCCGCCCCCGCACCCGCCCCACCGGCGACTCCTGCAGAATCTGCTTTTCCTGCGCCGCGCGCACTTCATCATCTAGCGGGTCCCCGTAGGTGAAGCCCACCGTGGTGGCATATTGATCCGCTTCCTGCGTGTTTTCGGTTTCGCGCCGGTCCTTCACGCTGTCGGCGGTTAAAAACGCCACTAGTCCCACGCGCACTTCGCCGGCCGAGCTGAGAATGGTGCACACCGAAGATGTGTCCGCCACCGACACCACCTGCAACTCCGCCACGTGCTCCTGTCCCCGGAATCGCAAGCCGTTGTCCAGTGCGCCATCGGGTGGCGGTTTTACCGCGGAAAGCTTCATGCCTTCCTCAAGTCCGGCATTGCGCCCAGCGGCCAAGTACACCGTGTCTCCGGTGACGTACTTGACGCGGAAGACGGCAGGTTTTTCTTCCGGTCGGACCGCCGCCGAGGCCGTGGGCTTTTCGGGTTG
>DATFYV010000083.1:0-7684 GCA_035314845.1 Candidatus Acidiferrum sp. | reverse complement strand
CTCCTGACGCCTGTACCACCCTGAAACGTCCCTCTCGACTTGAGACGTATTGTAAGTTCCATTGTCCGCCAAACGCAATAGACGACTCGCTCCAGTACGCCGCTATGTGCTTTGTTTTGTATGCCTGCCCATAGGGCCAGGCGGGCTTCCTGGAAGCGCCTATTCTTCTTCCCGCGTATATCGCGGGATGAATCTCCCGATTGGCATCTTTCCGAGTAGCGCCGGCATCCTGCCGGCGGTTTCTGGCAAAATCGTTCCCGCCAGCGACGGCCTTCTCGCCGCCACCGCCCGCCGCCACAGCCTGCACGTCATGACCAGGAATAGCGAGCACTTCTCGCCTACAGGTGTGTTACTGCTCAATCGCTGGATAGACCACGAACTATAGATACGTCCCCTTCGCTCCGAAACTCATAGGCTGCGTCGCCGGAGTCCAACTGCAGATTTTTAATTAGTAACGTAACGTGGGCTGAGCTTCGCGCGTCCTAGCAACAGGTCTCGTTTCCCACCGGAGGCATGTCATGAAGCCCGGCCGACCCTGCGTTCTTGAGTTGCTCGTTTTCGTCCTCCTTTTCTTTCCGTTTGCGCCCAACATTCTTGCCGCCGAAGAGGACCATCCGCGCGAGGTTTACCTTGGCGGGGTGTACGGCGACGTTCGCCTCTCGCGCGGCGATGGCAAGCGCACCAAATTGAACGGCGCCTGGGAGCAAGCGTTCGAGGGCGAGTCGCTCCAGCAGGGCTTTGCGCTGGCGACGGGAAACGGCCGCGCCGAAATCGAGTTTGAAGATGGCTCCACAGCCTATCTGGCTGAAAATTCGTTGCTACTCTTCACCACGCTCTCCGCAGCCGGCGATAGCATCAAATCCCGGATAACCCTGGCCACAGGCATGGCCACTTTTTCCCTCCAGCCCGCGACGAACGAAACTTTTTTCATCGTGACACCCATGGAAACGATTGAAGTCTCATTGCCGAATACTTTCTTCGCGCGCGTCAATGCTTATCTCGATGCCACCGGCATCACGTTTCAGGGAGGCGAGGTTTCGGAAGTTAGCCGTAAAGGCTTGCCAAAATTGGCCATCGCCAGTGGACGCACCACTTTTTTCCAAGGAGGGGATGTCTTGCCGGATGCTTCTCCCGGCGCTCCGCCACTCAGCTCCGGTCCGGTATCAGATTTTGCACATTTGCTGCCGTCGCCGGTCATTAGTGGAAAATCTGCGGATCGTGTCGTCAACGCTGATCCCTCGAGCCACGATTGGGACCAATGGGTAGCGGCGCGCGTGCAAGAGAAAAAGGCCAATTTAGACGCTGCGCTAATAGCCTCGGGCTTGCCCGCGCCTGTTCCGGGACTCGCGGACCTGTACGCGCACGGGACATTCTTCGACTGTGCGCCCTACGGCACGTGCTGGGATCCCGCGCAGGAGGAATTTCCACAGACCTCCGCGCCGTACGCATCTTCGCCGGCCGCACAGTCTCCGCAGCCGAGCGTGCCTAACGCCCTGTTTCAGCCCCAAACGGTAGAAGTTACCGAAACCATCTGGGGTGTCTGCGGCACCTATGTCACACGGCCTATTTCGCGCGTCGCGCACACGCAAGCGGAGTTAGACGAGCTCCTGCGTTTAAAGGTCAAATACCAGTCGGCGCAAAATCAAAATCTGCTGCGCGCGAATTGGGGGCAGCAGCAATCGTGCTATACCCGAAGCTGGATTCCGCGCGGCCGCCACTACGCGATGGTTGTCACGCGGCGGCGGCCGTGCCTCCCCGGAGTCAAATGCAAACCCGAGCGTCCGCCACGGCCGGTTTTTGTTCACATCGCAGGAAGGGTTGGATTTGTGCCGCGCCATCCTGACGACGTCGCGGGGAAAAAGCCGCTTAATCTGACAAATGGCATCGTCGTGGCCGGCCCCACGCGCGGCGCTCCGCCGGAATTGCTCGCCTGGAACTCCTCCCAGAAGCTGGAATTCCTAGATAGCACTCCCAAGGAATTCGCGCGAGACATTTCGCCCCGGGCAGCGCCGGCCAGCGCACCTCTGATTCGCGCTCAACTATTAGAGCTCACGCGCGGGAATGCGTTGACGGCGGGAAATCATCCTTCCTCGCAGATTGCTTACGACTACAAAAAACAGCAATTTATGATGCCCACTGCGGCGGCCGGAGACGGGAAAGTGCGGGAGATTCCCGTGGCTAGCCTTGCTTTGCACGGCGGCGTGCGCAGCGCTTCGTCATCCTCTTCCAACGGAATCCCGAGTTCCTCCAGCCGCAGCAACACGGGTATTCCCAGTCAAGGAGGTGCCTACTCCGAATCTCACTCCAGCGCTCCGGACGCCTCCTCTGCTTCGTCATCTCGCTCGTCCGGTGGCGGAGGGGGAAGCACCGCCAGCAGCGCCGGCACCTCTTCAAGCTCTTCGAGTTCCAGCTCCTCCAGCTCGTCTGGCGGTTCTCATCCTCACTGAACGGGTGAATAGTCCGAACGTCGCGGGCGGGATGTTTTTATGCGCATATCGAGGACCCGGTGAGGACCCGAGGGACGGGCGGGACGGATTCCGTTAGCCCCGACGATTCGCACCTTCGCTCGTGTGAGCATTCATGTAGGAGCGCAGAATGGCGTTAATGCGGGTCCGATACCCGCTACCCTTTTTCTTGAGCCAGACCACCAGATCGTGGTCCATGCGAATGGTGACGCGGTCCTTCGGCGCTGGCATGGTCAGCCTGGCGGCCTTCCAAAAGGATTTATCCGGCCGCGGGATATCGGAGTCGTCGATGTCCGCTTCGCGCATCTGGCGCAAACGATTAAAGTCCGTCCGGCCCTTCGCCCGCGCCCCTCTGGTCTGCGCTCGTGACCCGCCTCGTGGACCTTTCTTTTTCATGGCGATGTGCCCTCAGATATTCCGCCGCCGCAGTCGTTCCGAATGGCGTTCGGTCAGAAACTTCACCAGCGCTGCGTCCAGGTAGAACCCGAGCGTCCGGAGCCGCGCGATCGCAATCACCGGCTCAAGCAAACCCAACTCCGCTGCATCATCCAGGATTCGCACCGTACCAATGACCCGCAGCTTCCTTCGTTGCGCTTCGCGGCGTCCGGCGCGTTCGTCGAGAAGCACCGCGTCTGCGCTAAGTTGTTCCGCCAAGACGATCGCTTCTCTCTCGCCATCGTCGAGCCTGGCCAGTGCTGCGTCGGCGGGCGTCGTGACCTTCCGCACCTCCAGCCAATCCGGCGCATCGTTGATCCATTGCCGCACTAGAGCGGGAGTCTTCGTCGCCCGCAACTCTCGCGCTACGGCTTCCGGGATCAGCATCCGACCATACAAATCGCGCAGTACGTGGGCGTGTTCAAGAAGAATGAGGTAGTGGAGAGGGCTGGTATCGGCGATGACGATCATCGCCGCTTATTCCTTGCTTCGCGTGGCCTTCAAGTACTCGCTGGTCTCTCCATCGGCTGCAAAATCCTCGACCGTATAATCGAACGGAACGCCCGCTTGCGTCATAAACGCATCCACTTCCGTTCCTGTTGCAAACCCGAGCATCCGCCGCACCTGCGACCGGCTCAAAACTCGCGCGCGGTAGCCCTGCACAGCGAGGGCCTCCAGCGCATGCCGCGGCAAATCTCCCCACTCCTTCGCCAGGTGGTCTTGAATATCGTCAGGAATCTCGATTTTTAATGTCATTTCGGGCACTCCGCAACTGCCTGGCCAGCAGCGCGCCAACGCGATCGCCAACGCGATAATAGCCCGCTCGAAAAGCCTTGTCCACCGTGGCACAGCCAATGCTGGCGGTGTGCTTTGCTGCTGAAAATTTAGCGGTTGCTGGTGACCAGGGCCGGCGAAGGTGCGCCGCCGGTGCCGTAGACGGCGCGGTAGACTGCGGCGTTGCGCAGGACTACTTGGACGTATTCGCGGGTTTCGGTGAAGGGGATGGATTCCACCAGTTCGGGGATTTCTTCGTAGTTGCGCTCGGATTTCCAGAGGGCGATGCGGTCTTCGCCGGCGTTGTAGGCGGCTGCGGCATATTCCGGCGCTCCCGTGGCGCGCAGCAGTTCCGCAATGTACACCATGCCGAGCTCGAGATTGTAATCGGGCTCGAACAATTTGTTTTTGGTGTATTTCACTTTGAGCTGCTTGGCCAGGATTTTGCCGGTCTTGGGCAGCACTTGCATCAGCCCAATGGCGTTGGCGTGCGACACTGCGTCAGCCTGAAACGTGGACTCCTGGCGAATCAAACCCGCGGCGAGCATGGGATCGAAATTATTGCGGGCAGCTTCACGACGAAGAGCCGCCTCATACGGCAGCGGATACAGCGTCTTCCACACGATGGACGGCACATCGTCGATCTTGCGGGAATCGAAATTCGGCACGATCAGCCGGCCGTAGGCCATGCCCGTGCCGAAATGTCCTTGATCAAAGGCGGTCTGCGCTGCTTCGAGTAAGAATCGCGGCGAGTAGGTGGCGAAGTATGCGGCTTTCAGTTCCAGCTCCGCGGAACTGTCGAAGGCGATGCTGCGCAGCGCTTGCGCGCGCGCCCAATGATCCGCGACGGACGCGGGAATAGGTTCGTCAAAGGGACGCAAGACGGGAGGCGGCGGAATTTTGGCAAGAAATTCGGGAGCGTCGGCGTCGCCAGCGGGCATTTTTTCCAGGCGCGCAGCGGCGGCGTGCGCAAAATACGTTTGCGGAAAGCGCTCGATGGCTTTGCCGTAATAGGCGCGCGCGTGACCGGGGTTGCCACTGCGTTCCGCGCTGCGGCCCAGCCAGTAGACGGCATCGACAGAATTGGAAGAGGCCGGATACTTCTGCAGAAAGGCGGTCAAGCGTTCGTCGGCATCCGGCTGTTTGTTTAGAAACGCCATCCACGCCACGCGCCATTCGGCGTTGAAGGCATTTTTGCCACTCGGAAATCCATCCAGCACGCGCTGGTAATAGCTCACCGCCTTGGTGCGGTCCAAGGCGACCCAATAGAAATTTCCCGTAGACATCAGCGCTTCTTCCGACCACTTGCTCTGGGGATATTTCTTCTGCGCCAGCTCCACGGCCGCCAGCATTTCGCTTTCTTTTTTCGCCGAGCGGTAGGCTTGCGACAATTCGTAAATGCGCTCGGCATCCACTTCCGCATCGCTGGGGTTCAGCGACAGCAGCGGCGACGCCGAGGCTTTCGGATACTGCTTGCACTCCGCTATGCGCAATTGCGCGCGCTGCCGTGTAGGATTCGCCGGATCGCGCACCATGGTCAGCAATTTCTCGTATTCCACGCGCGCTTCCCGCCATTTGTGAGCGTCAAAAAAGAGTTGCGCGCGCTGCTCCTGCAGCTCGACGCCCGGATAGGAATATTCCTTGCCCAGCAGCTTGGAAAGCGCGGGCAAAGACGCGCCCGCCGCTTTGGCTTCATCGCTCAGCGGATATTTGTAGAACAGCGTTTGATAATCTTTGGCCGCTCGCGGCAATTGATGCGCGTCCTTGTAGGCTTGCGCGCGTTCCAGCAGCAGCGCGGGACGCGTCGCGGTGGCGGAATACGCACTCAGCGCGTCGATGGCTTCCTGCGAATGGCCGAGTTCATCGGCCACTGGCACGAACGCTTCCAGGAACTGCTCTTCGATGGCGCTGTTGGGATAGTCCTTTTGTATTTTCTGCAGGTCGGCAAAGGCATCCGCATTCCGGCCGAGCGCGCGTTTGGTTTGCGCCGACCAGTACAGCGCATATTCCCGCAGTACCGGATCGTTCTCCGCCTTGGCCAGCCAAGTCAGCGCTTGCGGCGCGCGATTCTTCGAGTAGTCGTCGTAGCCCAGCGCCAGCGCCGCGCGCGCACCCCAGACGTCGGTGGCATGTTTGTTGGCGAAGACCGCGAGCTTCTCATAAGCACCGGGAACCGCGGCATGCAGCTCATGCGCCAGGTCCGCCATTTCCTTTTGCCACGCTTGTTCTTCGGGCGTGATCGCCGTGCTTTCCGGCACGGTGGTCTCTGGCCTGCACCCGCTGCGGCAAGGCGCGGCTTTCGGTTTCGTCGATTTCTTACGGTGAGTCGTTCGCGTAGTGGATTTCGCCGGTGGCGCCGCGGGCGCAGGTACCGTCTGCGCGGGCGGGGCGGTCGTTTGCGCTGGGGCGGACGCATCTTGCGCCCAACCGTCCAGCGGCACGCCGGCAACTAGCGCGGCGCTGAGCAACGCTGCGGCAATTTTATGCGGAGCGGGCGCGCGCAAGGTCGCTGTGCGCCGTAAGCATCCTCGAAAAAATGTCAGGAAATTTTTAGCGGCGCGGCGCGCTGGTGGCGTAGGGATATTCACCGAGGGCGTGGGCGTCGCCTTCGGCAAGGATTTCCACCATCCAGCGGTAAAAGTAGTCCACCGGGTGGTCCATGATGGGTTTGAAACGGCGGTCGTATTCGCGATGAGCTTTTTCAATGTCGTCTTTCAATCGGATGCACAGATCGCGATTTTCGCGGCCTTGTTTCACCTGCTCCGGCCGCAACATCTTGATGTCCTGCATCGAAACCTTGGCCACACGGTTCGCCCGGCGGTGCAACTCCTGCTCCTCGGGGGTGAGGCGGTTGATATCAAAATCCCCGGCTCCGGCTTCCGCGGAAATCGCCGCCGCCGAGGCAGAGTGCGGCAAAGATTGATTCCCGGAATCATACGGCAATTCCGGGGCCGCTTCAAAATGAGCGCCTTCGTGTTCCAGTTCCTCGATGTGCGTTTCCGGCAGCGGCTCAAGCTCGGCACCTGACGATGCGGATTCGGGGGCCATGCTTGCCGGATGGCCGGGCTGCGCCCGCGGTGGCGGCGGTGCAGCCGCGACGGAGGCCGGTCCAGCATAACTCATTGACTGGGTATCGCTTGTGGCTCGTTCGCCAAAGCGTTCGGCGGCGTGTTCCACTGCGGATTTTGTGCCACTCTGTAGCGAAGAGGCTACAAAACGCGTCAAAACTTCCAGCGCGGCGGCAATGGAAGCCGCAGCGGTCTGGGCGCGCAACATCGGGGGCAGCGCGTTGGTGGGCTTGTTGCTGCTGCAAGCCGAGACTACGTCATTGACGGCGTGGTGCAGTTCGTCGGTGGTGCGCTGGATGCGCTCCAGATTGTCGCGCAGCGCGCGCGCCACGGCTTGTTCCACGATGCTAGGCTCTTGTGCCATAACGGTTTCGAGATCCGCCGGTTCGCGCGGCCCTGCAGCGCCGAAGTCCCCCGTCTGGCCATTCTGGAAGCGCGTTTGTCGAGAGTCAACGGTTTGGCGGTACCGCTGTGCCTAATCCGTGCTCAGTCTGGCGCGTGGGAGGAGCCGTATCGGTTCGTCCCTGCCGGTGTCAAGACTACTCCCTATCGAAACGCTTGGTCCACCCCCTCGTGAGGATCCTCGGCACCGTGCCTGGAAGTTTTATGGATATTACATTTCCTGGACAAAATGCCCTAACGGAGCGCGTTGGCGAGTCAAGAGAAACAGCGTAAGTAAGTGAATATATTGTTGTTATACGTGAACAGGGGGAGGGGACCCTGGTAGGTTTCGTGGAAGTGTTCATTCTAATGGGGTTACGCGGGGCGGTGTCTGTAAGTGTTGTAGATACGGGAGTTACAGCGGGCAGATCTGCGAAATGATGATTTTTCTTGCGCGGAAGTGTTGATTCTATTGAGGTTACAAATTGCGATGTTGCAAAACTTGGAAGTGCGCATTCTACAGGGGTTAAATCGAGTTTGCTTGACCGGGAATCTATGCGC
>DATFYV010000082.1:0-4419 GCA_035314845.1 Candidatus Acidiferrum sp. | reverse complement strand
CAACCCGAAGTCGCCTACTTCGAGTGCATGCACGAACTAAAACTGATCGTCGACCTCATCTATCGCGGGGGCCTCAGCTACATGCGCTACTCCATCAGCGACACCGCCGAGCACGGCGATTACACCGCCGGCCCGCGTCTGGTCACGCAGGAAACCAAGAACGAAATGAAAAAGCTCCTGGCCGAAATCAAAGACGGCAGCTTCGCCAAAAAATGGATCGAAGAAAACGAAAAAGGCTGCCCCAATTTCCTGGCCACCCGCAAACAGGAACAAACTCTGCCTATCGAGCAGCTCGGCCCGAAACTTCGCGCCATGATGCCCTTCCTGCAGCCAGTCGTCGCTCCAGGCATCGCCGCGCCAGCTGCCGAAAACAAAACCGCCGCCAAATCCTAAATCTCGGCAGCGCGGGTTCGCACGCGCAAAGTGCGCTGTTCGCACCCTGCTGTTTCTCTATGCTGACTTTTTCCGTGCGGCGACAATCATAATCAAATCATGCCACTTGACACGCCATGCATAATTGGCAAGTCTGTGCTCGCGCTGCCATCGAAAAAATCACCGACAAGGTTCTCATCTTGACCGTTAACCATCGCCTGGAAAAGTTGAGCAAGAAGCGTCGGGAAATCATCCGCCCCATTTTCGAGCACCCCCGCGAATACGTTCTCCTGAGCATCCGCGCTTTGGCCGAGCGGCTCGGCACCGATCCCGCCACTGTCGTGCGCATCGTGCAGGGCCTTGGCTTTGCCAGCTATCGCGACTTCCAGCATCATCTGCACGAACTCTCGCTAGCCTTCGCCACCTCTCTCGATACCATGAAAGCCGGCGAGTCCGACGGAGGTTTGCACGCCCACGTGCGCATGTCCCTGGAGCAGGATCTAAAAAATCTCCACGGCCTCAAAAATAGCCTGGAGGCCAAGCGCGTTGTGGCGCTGGCGAAACGCATCTACAAGGCGCGAAAAACTCTGATACTGGCGGGCGATCTCGCCGAGTATCTGGCGCACTATCTCGAGTATCAACTGAGCATACTGGGCCTCCCGGTCGCCGCGGCCACCTCCTCGGGGCGCATCGCGCACCGCGCCCGCGCCGTCGGCCCGCAAGATTTGGTCGTGGCCATCTCCTTTCGCCGCGGACTGCGGCAGACCGTCGAGGGCGCGCAACTAGCGCGCAAGCACGGCGCATATTGCGTGGGCATCACGGACACCTATCTATCGCCCCTGGCCCGCGAGTGCCACGAAGTTTTTCTCGCCAGCATCGAGTCCACTTCCTTCATCGCCTCCTACACCGCGCCGATCGCCCTGCTCAACGCCATGCTCGTGGCCTGCGGCAACGTGCGCCGCGCGCAAACCCTAAAGCTGGCCAGCGAAATCACCGAGGAGCAACGCCAAGGCTTTCGCTGGTTTACCCCGTAGGCGCGGGCTGCGTAGCGAGCGTACTGGCTGTTTTCTTGTTACTTCTCGCGCAAGAGGACGACGTCGGAGACGTTGTACTGGCGGGTAACGGCCAGCTGCTTGCCGTCTGGGGACCAGCGAAATGGCGCAGCATTTTCTAGACCTTGGCGAAAACCTGATGGCCAGCGGCAGGATAGAAAAGCGGGCAGCCCAACAAATGTGTTTTGCCCGCGGAAGAAGGAGATCGCACCTTCTGCCCGTTTGCTTCCCCGGCCGCCGCGCTCGCCTTCCGCGCCAACAGGCCCAAGCCTTTGCGATTCGCCTCTTGCGCGGCGCTCGCCAGTGTCTTGCGCCCGTCACCGCTGCGTCCAGCTTTCAATTGTGCTTCGCCCATAACGATTTGCGCTTCTAGCGACAATCCCAGGTCTCCGCTCTTTCGTGCATCGTTCACCACCGCCGCTGCCCCGCGAATGGCAGCGTCCGCGTTGCCCGATTTCAAGTCCATCTTCGCTTGGGCGAGTGTCCACTGTGATTTCAGACTGTGATCGTTGGTACTCTGTACCAATCGCCGAAGCTTTTCGAGTTCTTCGGTAGCTGCTGGGATGTTTCCGCTCGCCGTCAGAATTTCTGCCAACGTAGCGCGCGCATAGCCTTCGTTCTGAGCATCCTGTTCGGATGCGAGTTCTTTCGCCGCATCCTCGGCAAATCTCCGGCCCTCATCCAGTTTTCCGGTTTCCAGTCCTAGGGTCGCCAGCCATACGCGGCTCATAGCAGCATCGGCTTTGAGTCCGAGCTGCTCCTGGATTCTCAGTGCTTCCGAATAATTTTGCTCTGCGGCCGCCAAATCGCCTTGCGTCAGTTCCACGTCACCGGTAGCTCCGAGCGAACTCGCGATAGCGCCTTGATCGTCCATGGCTCGACGCAATTGCAGAGATTGCTCGCAATCCTTCCGCGCCTCCTGGATCTCCGATGCGTTCAATAGCACGCTACAGTGACTGTTCAACGCTCGCGCTTCGGCTTGGCGGTCTCCAATTCGTTTGGCAATCTGGATAGCCTGCTGAAATGCGGCTTCGCCGTCCTTGCGTTTTCCCTGAACATACAGAATCACGCCCAGCATTTGCTGCGCGAGAGCTTCGTCGCTTAGGCTCCCGCGTTCTCGGGCTACCGCAATGCTTTGTTGATAGGCATGGATCGCTCCGGCTTCGTCACCTTGGGAGTCGCGAATGTTCGCCAGGTTGTTTAGCGCCCCGGCCTCGTCCCGTTTATCTCCGATGGTTTGGGCCAAACCCAGGGCCCGCTCATAAAGTGGCTTGGCTTTCGCGAAGTCGCCGCTTTTCCAGTAAGCATTGGCCACGTCATTGGTGGCCCTGGCGGTTCCGAGGGTGTCGCCCGTGTCTTGATTCAACTTTTGCGCATCGTCGCAAGTTGTTTTCGCTTCGTCGGTCTTTCCCGCGTTCAGCAGCGCCGCGCACTGCTGGATTCGCGCGCGGGCCAGCAACATGTGAGCGTTCAAGGATTCCGCCTGCTTGGCCGCAGCTTCAGCGGCCGCCAATTGTTTATCAAAGTGGGAAGTTACTTCCTGTGCGTCAGCTTCCGCAAGATCCGCCTGAGCTTCTAGTTGAGCGCCTAACTTCAGTTTACGCACTTGCCCAAGTGTAATAAGCGCTTCCGCGGCTTTTCCACCACTCGTTTGACTGCGCGCCAGAAGCAAACCATACTCCGGTTCATCGGGGTACAGCGTCCACAGCGAGGAGTATTGCTCCATCGCCTTCGGCCAATCATGTGCAGCTTCGTAATAGCGCCCGGCCACAAGCCCTTTCGCCTCGGCGGAAACTTTTGTCGAAATTTCCATTGCATTGCGGGCCTCCTCTTCTGCCTTGGCCTCGAAACCCAGTTCGGACCAGGCTCCTGCAAGCGCCACGCGAGCCTTGACGAAATTTGCATCGGCTGCGATAGAACTCTGCAGTAACTTGATGCCCTCCTTGAACTCATATGCTCGGAGCCTTTCGCGGGCTTCGGCGAATTGCGCCAAAGCTTCTGGATTTGCGGAGAGCGAGCTGTCCAGACGCGCTTCTTCCTGAGCGTTGAGCGTAATCCCCAGCTTGCTGCGAATGAGTCTCCCCGCGCGTGCGGCCAGGTCGTTGATTCCGGATTGCGTTCCGGTCTCCTGAACGGAGCCCAGGCTCTCGGCATCGGACGCATGCATCAAATGAATGTTCCATTCGACTTTGTCCGAAGGCTTGTCCCCATCCGTGCGGTACGAGCCTGTCAAAAGCACATCGCTGCCAAGGTAAGCTGCGATCCGGCGCAAGTCGTCTTTTCCGGGCTTCTCGATGACCGTGGTAATCCCGAGATCGCGGCGCATGTCGTCCACACGGCCCGGTGCAATGAAGCGAATTTCGTCCGCATCGAGCTGAGACCATAGACTGTCTACCAGAACTTCGCCCAATACTGCATTGGTTGCCTTACCGGAGAGATTCTGAAATCCCAAGATGGCCACGGACGTTCTGGCTTTGGACGCCACCGGCACCCCAGAGTCTGCAACAGACGCGTTTTTTTTCTCCGCGCGGCGCGCCCTGGAAAAATACGAAATCGCGGCGAGCAAGGCCAGAGCTGCGGCCACACCCGCGAACATCAACTTTCGTTTTGCATACGCACTTGGTTTCCGCGGGGCCGGGACGAATTCTCCGCCGCGAAGCGCGTTGGCGACATCAGAGGAGCTGGCAAACCGCTGCTCGGAGGCGCGTTCCAGGCAGCGCATGATCACTGCTTCCCACCGCGGATCGAGGTTCTGAACCAGCTTCCTTGGCGAAGGAGCAGGCTCCTTGAGGCGGCGCATCGCGCTGGTGAAAATCGAGCCGCCCGCGAAGGGGAGTTTTCCCGTCAACATCTCGTACATCACTATCCCCAGCGCGTAGGTATCGGTTGCGGAAGTGATCTCCTTTCCTTCCAATTGCTCGGGCGCCATGTAGGCCGGCGTGCCTACGACTTCGAGCGAACCGGTAAGCGATTTCGCATCTCCGGCGGCGGCGTG
>DATFYV010000081.1:0-5937 GCA_035314845.1 Candidatus Acidiferrum sp. | reverse complement strand
TCCAGCTCGTGGGCGGTGGCATCGGCGACGGCTTGCCAGTTCTTGGCCAAGGCGCTGAGTTGCGCGAGATGTTCGTAGGGCGGACTGAATTTGGGATCGGCGGCGGCGGATTTGGAGAAGGAGTTGAGGGCGTCGGAGGATTTGGCGGCTTGCTGGATTTTTCCGAGCTGGTACCAGGCTTCGGCGAATTGCGGATAGATTTGGACGGCTTTTTCGAGGTCTTTTTGGGCGCGGTCGGGCTTTTTGTCCAGCCATTCGGTGCGGGCTTTTTCGAAGGCTTTGGCGGCGTCCTTGGGAGCGGAGGCGGTGGTGTTGCTGACGGCGGTGCCTGCGGAGCCTTCTTCGCGGGTGAGGGTGATGGTGCCGATGTCGGGATTGTCGAGGAGATTGCGATTGGCGATGGTAAGAGTGGTGGAATTGAAACCGGGCAGCGAGGCTTCGACAGTGCAGCCCATGAAGGCGGCGGCGAGTTTAGGCTTGGCGTTGACGTCGCCGGGAATATTGGCAGGAGTGGAGTTGGCTACATTGGTGGTGGCGGGATTGACGGGGGCGATAGCGAAGTGGCCCTTGGCATCGGTGCCGGCGGTGTAGGTGGTTTTGCCGCTGCAGGTGACGGTTACGGGGATGGGATCCCAAGGAAGAGACCCACCGGTGACGGCCACGTTGCCGAGGAGATAATCACCAGCGCGGCCTTGGCGGGAGAGAACGGTCCAATCTGCGTTCTTACCGATTTCGCTGGAAGCCTCCGGGCCGTTCGCGGTATTGGCCGGGGATCCCGCAGACGTGGATGCACCGCCTTTGGCTTGCGGAAAGGCGGCGAGGGGGATGCTCAAGAATGCGGCGAGGAGAACAGAAACTTTAGCGTGCATAGGCTGCCTCAAACGGCAGTATCCCGCGATTTGCTTCCAGGCTGAAGAGAAAAACTCGAGATCTCGCAAAGAGAACGAGGGAGATGAAGGCAACCCAGGAGGCGGTAGCGGTATTCACATAACGGTTGTGCGGGGACGAGGCGATGGGGCTGGCCTTAGGGGCAAGTTTTTTGATGGCCTGTCCTTTGGTTCAGGTTATAATGACGACACTCCAAGCGGCGGCTGATGAGGTTCCCGGGCCTTAAGGCGTCGGTGCTGCGCCCGTTTTGGGGCTGCGCCCGAATGTTGGCATGGAGCGCGAAACTCGAAAAACAGAACGAGTGAGGTGCGGTTTGCGGCGGACTCTAAATTTGCTGGGTTGCGGGATGCTGGGTGGAGTGCTGGGCTGCGGGATGCTGCTAGCTGGCGCCGCGCCATGCAATGCGCAGTTTCCGCATAAGAAAAAGGTCAACAAATCGACCAGCTCGGAAAATACCGCGGAGCCGGACAAGGTGCTGTACGAGCGGGCGCTCGAAGACATCAAGCACGGGCGCCAGGAAATCGGGCGTCTGAACCTGCAGACCCTGATCAACACCTACCCGGACAGCGAATATCTGGCCAAGGCCAAGCTGGGCATCGCGGACTCCTATTACAAGGAAGGCGGGACGGCCAACACCACGCAAGCTATCCAGGCGTACAAAGATTTCATCGTCTTCTTCCCTTTCCTGCCGGAAGCCTCCTACGCGCAGTTGCAGGTGGCCAATGCGCATTACCGGCAGATGGAGAAGCCGGATCGCGATCGCACGGAAGCCAAGGCCGCGGAAGACGAGTACCAGACCTTCCTGCAGAAATATCCCAACGATCCTTTGGCGGACAAGGCCCAGCAGCATCTGCGCGACGTGCAAGAGGTCCTGGCCGAAGGCGACTACCGCATTGCTTATTACTATTATGTGAAGGGCGACAAGCGGGCTGCGGGCGCGCGCCTGACCTCGGTGACCACGCGCTATCCGCTGTATAGCAAATCCGACCACGCCCTGTGGATGCTCGCGGACCTGTATGAGACCAGCGAAAAGCGCGACATTGCCACGAAATACTATGCCCAGATTGTGCGCGACTACCCCAAGTCAGAACTCGTTGGCGACGCAAAATATAAGTTGAAGGCGTTTGGCGTGCCGATACCGCAACCCGATCCCAACGCTCTGGCCTGGATGACCGCCAACCAGAATGCGCCGCGGCCGAAGACTTCAATGGTCAAGCGACCTTTGGACTTTTTCTCCGGCCGGCCCACCGACGAAATGGTGAAGTCCGCCAGGGTCGGGACCCCGACCATGACGCAGGAAGGCGAAGCGCCAGGGACGGAAATATTGCACGGCGGAGGACCTGGTGCGCAGCTGGCGGTGAGCAGCGGACCCAGTTCCTCAGGGCGATCCATCGTGGAGACCGTGGCGGTGGGCGCGGATTCGGGCGCCGAGCACGGAGCCAGCGTGCCAGAGGCCACCTCCGCAGACGCGCCAGCAGCGGATGGAACGGGGACGGCACCAGCGGCGGAAGAGGCAAAGCCAGGGGTGGCTTCAGAATCAGGCTCCGTGCCTGCGGCTGGCGTCGCAATGACCGCCACCGCTGAGGGCGCAGCCACCGACAAGCCGGCAGCCTCAGGCGATGGCACTGCCCCTCCCGCAGACGCCGCGGCTTCGAGCGATGCGGCCAAGACGGATGACGCCGCCAAGACCGACGGCAAGGAATCCACCAGCAAAAAGAAGAAGGGGCTGAAGAAACTGGTCCCTTGGTAAGCCATCGCGGCCCGGCTGATTTTGGAGAGCGGCGGCTTGACGCCGCTCTCCAAGAGTAAACCACCCGATCGGCTTAGTTGAGCCGCGATTTTCCTCTCTCCAAATTGCGGCCCTGCACCAACCAAACTGCCGAGCTACGCACGAGTCGCAAGGTTTCCCGCTCCCCCGGAGAGGCCTGCACGGACAGTGTTCGCTTCGGGCACATCGCGAACCTGTTCACATTGACGGGTCTTGTACCGGGTGCTCAAATACAGGAGACAACGGGATCGATGCGCCTCACAGCCGCGGCGCACTTTACCCGTGTGACACGATGCACCGTTGTTGCGGCATCGCGAGACTTTTGCTCCAGCGTGGCGGGAGATGCTCCCGGAGGATGTGCGGTGGCCAAGATCCTGGTGGCGGACGACAACAGCAACATCCAGAAGATGGTGGGCCTGGCGCTCAAAGACCAGGGCATCGACGTCGTGGCCGTGGGCAACGGCGAGGCCGCGGTGCGCAAGATTCCGGATGTGCGTCCGGACCTGGTGCTTGCGGATGTGTTTATGCCCGTTCGCAATGGCTATGAAGTTTGCGAGTTTGTGAAAAAAGATCCCTCACTGGCTCATATTCCGGTGATTTTGCTGGTGGGCGCTTTTGACCCCCTGGACGAGCAGGAAGCGCAACGCGTGGGCGCGGATGGTGTTTTGAAGAAGCCTTTTGTGCCACCGGATCCCTTGATCGCCATGGTGAAGGCCGCGCTAGCGCGAGCCGGTGTGTCGCTGACCGCCGGTTCGGAAAAAACGGAAAAGCCCGCCAAGAAAGTTGCGGAACTCCTCCCTGCCCGCCCTGTAGCGGTTCCCATGTCCGTGCAGCCTCCTGTGGTCGCCGCGCCGGAGTCCATTTCCATCGAGGATACCGACGGGCTGGTCGAAGAGGTCGCCATGCATCCCGCGCCGGTAACGATGACCGGGGCTGCGCCACTAGCATTCGGAAACTTGATGGGCACTACGGAGACCGACGAGGATCCTGCGTTCGTTGCGCCGAGGCATCCGGAACTGACCGTGGAGCGCGATTGGCGCGCCGCGGAAGAAGATGATGAGGTCCCGGAGGAGGAAGAAGAAGAGCAGCCCAAGCCCAGTTGGCGTCGTGACGCGGACGACCTAAGCGAGCCCGAAGCGGCTTCCGGGGTGGCTGGTGGTTGGCGCGAGGCTGGGCTGAAAGAGCTCGCGGCAGCGCGACAAAATTGGGAGAGCGCCGCGGATCTATCGGCAATGACGGAGGCGGCCACGAGCACCTTGCCGGACAGCCTGCCTGTGAGCGCTGCGGCAATTTCGGTGGTAACGCAAGTTGCAGGAGAAAGCGCAGGGACTGCCGATGGCAAGCCCGCATCGGACACAGTCTCGCCAGCATATTCTGCGAACGCCTGGGACACCGCTATCAACGCCGGTGCGGCTCAACTGGCGGGCAGCGAGGCGGCGCACGCGCTTTCGAACGGCGCAGCAATTAATGCGCTGGCCCCCGCAGCTGTGGAGACTGCGGAGCATCCGGAAACCGCGGCAGCATCGGAGGTATCCGAGCCGCAGGCAGCGTCCGCCCTGGCTGTTGAGCATGACGCGGTAGCGGCGGCAATCGACCGCTTTGCGGTAACGAAAGATGGGGCGGCGGCCGAGCCATCACCTTGGGCTACTGGAGCGTGGGAAGTGCAGGCGCTTAAGGCCAGCCAGCTCGCGTCCACTTGGGATACCCCTGTAGCGCAAGCGCCGGTTGTACAGGCCCCAGCAGCTGCGGATGCCATCCTTGCGGAAGCACCAGTCGAGCAAGAACCAATCACTGCCGTGGAGGACACAGCAGTTGCGGAGGCGGCGAGTTCTGCAACGGTGGGCGTGGAGCATGTCCCAGCAGAGGTTATCCAGCGCGCAGCGATCCAGGAAGCGCCAGCGCCAACCGAGGGCGGCGCCTCCGAAAATTCTGAAGCGCCGGCGTACGCGGCGCAAAGCTCGCCGCTTGAGGTGCCAGTGGTCGAGGCCGGCGGATCGAAACTTGAGCTGGGCGGCGAAGCGGTTTCCGCTTACGCTAGCGAGGCGGTCACAGTAGCGGATCCCGTACCCGGCGTAACGGAGGCGATAGAGACACTGCGAACAGAAGAGCATATTGCCGCTGGCGAGCCGGTTGCAGAGGCGGTTATCGCGCCAGTTGAGTCTATTGAGACGCCGATAGCGGAGCCCGCTGCGGAGCATGTTGCGCCCGCGGAGCATGGTGGGACTGTGGAGCATGGTGCGTTTATGGACCATGTTGCGAATTTGCAGCAGGCCGGGCAGCCCGCCGAGCTTGGCGAACTGGCCGCCGCGGTGGCCGCCGAGGCTGCGAACATCTCCCATGATGAAGATTCTGCAACTCATTCGGAAGCTTCAGCGGTGCCGGGCAGCGTTTCGAACGCGGTCAACGATGACGTGGTGGCGCGGGTACTGGCCAGCCTCAATCCGGACATGATGCAGGCGCTTACCCGCCAAATTTTGAAGCCCGTGGTGGAAGCCATGGTCCGCGAAGAGTTGAATAAAAAGAAGTAGCTCCCTGCCAGATTCCTAAGAAATCTGCTTGCAATATCTTCCGTTCCCAAGCTGTGCTCCCTGCGCCCGAAAGGGCCTGGACCGTGTGCTGCGCGATAAATTGACGGTGCTGGATTTTTCCCCGTATAGTCGAAGATTATCCTGACTGCAAATTTGCTGCTGGGGCGGCGGGTTTTTTATTTGGGGGCTAGCGGAATTATGGGGCGTGAGATTGCCAAGGGCTATGAGCCGCAGTTAATTGAGCCGCGCTGGGCGGAGTATTGGGTGCGCGAGGAGCTGTTTAAGGCTGATCCGACCGTAGAGACCGGCGGAAAAGTGTTTTCTATTGTGATTCCGCCGCCCAACGTTACCGGGATGCTGCACATCGGGCACATGCTCGACCACACCGAGATTGATATTTTGACGCGCTGGCACCGCATGCGTGGTTACAACACGCTGTACTTGCCGGGGACCGACCATGCGGGCATTTCTACCCAACGCGTGGTGGTGCGCCAGCTCGCGGAACGCGGAATCGACTACCAGAAACTGGGTCGCGACGAGTTTGTTGCGCAGGTTTGGAAGTGGCGAGAGGAGAGCGGCGGCCAGATTTTGGGGCAGATGAAGCAGATTGGGGAGAGTTGCGATTGGTCGCGCTTGAAATTCACGTTGTCGCCGGAGCTCTCGGCGGTGGTGCGAGAAGTTTTTGTGCGGCTGTATGACGATGGATTTATTTACCGCGCGACGCAGTTGGTGAACTGGTGCCCGGTATGTCTG
>DATFYV010000080.1:0-3716 GCA_035314845.1 Candidatus Acidiferrum sp. | reverse complement strand
TTCATGAGTGACCCTCCTTGGGTCTGAGCACGGGTGGTCCGGCTCATTGACTATTCGATCTTGGAAATTTACCTGGAATGCAGACCGTGGGAAATTACCTGGGGAAGGGTATGCCGCGCGGCGGGGCAAGTCAATGGAATTCAGGATGCGGGAAAGGGGAAACTGGGTTCGGCATTGGCGTTGCGCTGCTGGTGGCCGGGCAAACCAAGGTGTGGAAAAAGGCGAGAGGATAACGCGGAGGCGCAGAGTGCGCGGAGGAACGCAGAGAAAGTCGGGGGAGATGTGAGAGTGCCGCCGATGGAGGGGCAGGGAGGCCGGGCTGAAGCCCGACGCCTACAAAAGCGCTGTGCTATCGTTGGAGTGATTTTGAGAGTTGAGGGCGAGGAATTTTTGGCAAAAAGAAACGCTAAATCGATGGCGAAGGGTGTGAGCGGCGGAGCGGCGGTCCGTGAAGAAGCGGAGCTGGCGGAACGACGATACGTTTCGCTGGACGATGATCCCACGATTGGGCGCAGTCCGATGGAATTACCGAACATGGCTGCGGAAGAGGAGGAGGGCGCGGCGGTTGCGGCTGAGGCTACGGGAAAGCCGTCGATGCATGACGTGTTTGGGCCGGGGGGATTTTTGGAGCGGTCGATGATTGGCGGGTACGAGCACCGGCCGGCACAACTGGAGATGGCGGAGCGAGTGCAGGAGGCGTTTGAGGGGAAGCATCACGCGATATTGGAGGCAGGGACAGGAACGGGGAAGACGCTGGCGTATTTGTTGCCGGCGATTTGCAGCGGACGGCGGGTGGTGATTTCCACGGCGACGAAATCGTTGCAGGAGCAGCTGTATCAGAAGGATGTGCCGTTTTTGCAGAAGCATTTTGCGCCGGAACTGAAAGTGGCGGTGATGAAGGGGCGGGCGAATTTTTTGTGCCGTGCGAAGCTGCATGCAATGGCGGATCAGCCGATGTTGCGCGGGATGGAGGAGATCGACGCGTTCCGGCAGATTCGCGATTGGGCGCGCGTGACGGAGACAGGGGACCGCGCGGAGCTGACTTTTTTGGCGGATGATTCGGAGCTGTGGGGGCGGATGGACGCGCGGCGGGATGCCTGCACGGGGCAGAAGTGTCCGGATTTTAATACGTGCTTTGTGACGGCGATGCATGCACGGGCCAAGGACGCGGACCTGATTATCGTGAATCACCACCTGTTTTTTGCGGATTTGGCGCTGAAACAGGACGATTTTGGGAGCATTCTGCCGGAGTATTCAGCGGTGGTGTTTGACGAAGCGCACGAGATGGAGGATGTGGCCAGCGATTATTTCGGGCGGGCGATTTCGAATTACAAGTTTGAAGAGTTGGCGCGGGATGCGGACGCGGCGATGCGTATGCTGAAGCTGGGATCGCCTTCTTTGTTGCGGCGGACGCAACGGATACGGGAGCGCAGCCGGGAATTTTTTGAGGCGTTTCCGGCGCGGGACGGGCGGTTTCCCTTTACGCGGGCGGAGCGCGAGGCGTTTTTGCAGGCGCAGCGGGAGCAGTATGACGCGCTGGCATCGTCGCTGAAGAGTTTGGAGACGGAGTTTGCGGCGCTGACGGCCAAGCCGGAGGAACTGCAACGCGTGGCGCGGCGGAGTTTTGAGTTGCGGCAGGAATTGGCGTTTTTGCTGGAGTCAAATGAGAAGAATTACGTGTATTGGTACGAGCGGCGGAATAAGGGCGTGTTTGTGGCGGCCACGCCTATCGATGTGAGCCAGATTTTGCGCGAGCATTTGTTTGAGAAATTCGAGAGTGTGGTGATGACCTCGGCGACGCTGACGGTGGGCGGGCGATTCGAATATATTCGCAGCCGGTTGGGCGTGGATCACGTGAAGGAACGGGCGCTGCCACCGGAGTTCGATTACGCGAAGCAGGCGCTGCTGTATTTGCCGCGCACCATGCCGGATGTGCGGAATGCGGAATACGGAGCGGCGGCGGCGGATGAAATTGTGAAATTGCTGGAGTTGAGCCGCGGCCGGGCGTTTTGTTTGTTTACGAGTTATGCGCAGATGCGGGATTTGTTTGAGCGGGTGCGCACACGGGTGGAGTTTCCGCTGCTGCTGCAAGGGACGGCGCCGCGCTCGACGCTGCTGGAACGGTTTAAGAATACCGAGGGGGCCGTTCTGTTTGCTACTTCCAGCTTTTGGCAGGGCGTGGATGTGCCGGGAGAGCAGCTTTCCCTGGTGATTGTAGACCGGCTGCCGTTTGCGGTGCCCAGCGATCCGATCGTGGCGGCGCGGGTGCGGGCGCTGGAGGAGGATGGGCGGAATGCGTTTGCGGAGTTTCAGGTGCCGCAGGCGGTGCTGGCGCTGAAGCAGGGATTTGGGCGGCTGATTCGGACGAAGACGGATCGCGGGGTGCTGGCGCTGCTGGATACGCGGATTCGGCGGATGCCGTATGGTAAAATTTTCTTGGAGTCGTTGCCGGGTTATCGGATTACCGAGGAACTGGGGACGGTGGGGAAGTTTTTGGCGGGGGCAAGTTGAGTCTTACGCTTGGGCAAGCTGGGGCGCAACGTGTTGCGCCCCTACAAAGGATTTGCTCGAATTATGTTTCAGGTTAGCGTGGAAGAGACATTTTCGTCGGGGCATGCGCTGCGCGGGTATCGCGGGAAGTGCGAGAATGTGCACGGGCATAATTATCGTGTGCGCGTGACATTGGAAGGGCCGCGCTTGGATGACATTGGGTTGCTGGTGGATTTTACGGCGCTGAAAAAGATTATTCGCGGGGTTTCCGGGACGCTGGACCATCAGTTTATGAATGATTTGGAGCCGTTTAAGACTGTGAACCCTTCGGCGGAAAATGTGGCGAAGTATTTTTATGAGCAGGTGAGCGGGCAGTTGAAGGATTTGCCGGAAGGTGCGCGGATTACGGACGTGGTAGTGTGGGAGACGGATACCAGCCGAGCGCAGTATCGGCCCGGGGCTTGAGTTGATGGGCCGATAGCGAAAGCGGGCGCGGGGGATGGCAGGGCTGCCCAGCGGGATTCGCCGGAACACATGAATAACGCGATTTACATCGTGCTGGTGCCATCGCTGCTGGTGGCCGTGGGATATGTACTGGTGCTGCGGATGATGGGTTACCCGCCGGGGTATCCGCGGCTGATTATTGCGATGACGGTCTTTTTTGGGGCAATTTATTGGTTGTCGCGGCGGGCGGCGCGGAAGGCGCGCTCCAAGCAGCAATAAGAAGACCCTCCGGTTCAATCTCAGAACTTACATTTAGCGATGTTCATTACGGAAATTTTCAAATCGATTCAGGGAGAGGGCACGCGGGCTGGTTTGCCGTGTGTGTTCGTACGTTTAACAGGGTGCAATCTGCGGTGCACGTGGTGCGACACGGCGTACGCGTTTCACGGCGGAACGAAGATGAGTGTGGCGGAAGTGATGCGACGCGTGGACGAGTTGGCTGGGCGCCAAGAAGGGCAATCCGGTTCGCTGGGACCCGCGACCTCCGCGAAGGTTCCTCTGGTGGAGTTGACGGGCGGGGAGCCGTTGTTGCAGGAGGAGATTTATCCGCTGGCGGAGCAATTGCTGGAGGCGGGATATACGGTGCTGATCGAGACCAGCGGGGAGCGCTTCGTGGGGCGGCTGCCGCGCGAGGTGATCAAGATTGTGGATGTGAAGTGTCCGGACTCCGGTGAGGCGGATACGTTTGAGATGCGGAATTTGGAAGCGGTGGATGGGAAAGA
>DATFYV010000079.1:0-3430 GCA_035314845.1 Candidatus Acidiferrum sp. | reverse complement strand
TGCGGCTGCCTTGGCCTGTGCGATGACGGACCGATCATGATCGTTTATCCCGACGGCACCTGGTATCGCAAGGTCACCCCCGCCGATGTTCCCGAGATCGTCTCCTCGCACCTGCGCGCGGACAATGTGGTGTCGCGTCTGGAATGGAACGACCCTCCGGCAATGAAGGCCGCGGCCGTCGATCACACGCAAAAGTATCTGGCCATGGTGAAGGCCAAAGACGAAGCCGGGGTTCTGCCCGACGATCTCTACGAGCTCACCCGCGCCTACATGCCCAGCCGCGTCCTGCTCACCGCGCTGGAACTCGACGTCTTCACCGCCGTGGCCGACGGAGCTTCCGCAGAAGCGGTCGCGCAGAAGATCGGCGCCGCGCCCCGCTCCACGGAAATGCTGCTGAACGCGCTGGCCAGCCTCAAGCTGCTGGAAAAACGCGACGGTACATTTTTCAACTCCGCGGCCAGCGCCCGTTTCTTCGCCGAAGGCTCAAGCGACAACGCCCGCGGCGGCCTGCTGCACATCGCCAACATCTGGCATCGCTGGTCCACGCTGACCGACTCCGTGTGCGCCGGAACGTCGGTCGCGCCCCGCGTGCGCAACGGCAACTGGGCGAAAACTTTCATCGCCGCCATGGACCGCAACGCCACAGAGCGTGCCGCAGCGGTGGTGAAGGCGATCGCACCCAACGGCGTCCAGCGCGTGCTCGACCTCGGCGGCGGATCGGGAGCGTACTCTATCGCTCTAGCTCGCGAAGTGCCCGGCCTCAAGGCGGAAATCATGGACACCCGCGAGGTCGTGCCGCTCACCCGGGAATATATCCGCAAGGCCCGACTGGCTAACCGCATCTCCACGCGGGTGGGCGATATGCTGAACGATCCGCTGGGCGAGGGCTACGACTTGGTGCTGGTCTCAGCCATCTGCCACATGTTCTCGGCTGATGAGAACCGCGCGCTGTTCGAGCGAGTGTTCAGTGCTCTTGCTCCCAAGGGACAGATCGTGGTGCAGGATTTCATCCTCGAGCCCGACAAGACCGCTCCTCGCGCCGCCGCGCTGTTCGCTCTGAACATGCTGGTGGGAACTACCGCAGGCAGCACCTACAGCGAGCCGGAATACGCCAACTGGCTGCGTGATGCGGGCTTCACTGAGGTGCGCCGCGTGCGCCTACCCGGCCCCAGCGGCTTGATGATTGGCGTGCGGGCGTGAAGCGGAGTACCAGCAAACTGGGCACCCCGTCCTTTCGCCTCTTTTGCGGAAGGGTGGGTTCAACAATCTTTGGGCGCCTCTACGCCGCCGGACTGGCTTGTGGCGGAGCCGCAGTCGTCACGACTGGCGCGAGTTCAGTCTTTTGCGACTTACTCGGTTGGGGCAGGCTCAGCATCTCCCGCACCTGGGGCAGCGCGCGTCGCATGGCAGTTTCTCCGGCGGCGATCAACTCCGGAGTCCGCTCGAAGCAATCGTAAGCGAAGCCCGCGACATCCGGCTCGAGCACCAGGTCCGCGTCTTTCATCCACGATTCCGACAGCTTGGATTGCGCGATGGAAAAACACTGCCCAATCACTTCGAACACGTGACGCGGCGGACGAGCGTTGCTCCAGTGGGAACTGAGATACATCCCGATGACGCGATCGGCTCCCATGCGGCGCAATGGCGTAGTCGGCACCGCATAAGCCAGCATGCCGTCGATATAAGAACGTCCGTCGATTTCGACCGGCAGAAACATTCCCGGGTAGGCGCAACTGGCGCGAATCGGATCGGCCAGCGCCCCCTTGGTGAATACCACCGCTTCCCCGGTGCGAAATTCCGTCGCCGTAATGGCCAGGGGAATCTTCAGGTCTTCAAACGTATGTCGCTTGAGCACGCGCGCGAAAAATCGCACCATGCGGTCGTTACTGTAGAAGCCGTAACGCGAAAGGGTGAGGCGGGCGAAGTCGGCGAAACGCAGGGTACGCGCCATGTCCGCCAGTTCGGCGGCAGTCATCCCGCTGCAGTAGCTTGCTCCGATAATGGCGCCCACGCTCGTGCCGGCTACGAAATCAATTGGAATGTTCTCTTCCTCCAGAACTTTCAGCGCGCCGACGTGGGCAATGCCGCGCGCGAAGCCTCCGCCCAGCGCGATGCCGAGCTTCAGCCTGCTAGGCGTCACGTTCCAGCCGTTTGAAAGTTCGCGGGAAAAAGCCTGTACTCCGCGCACCAGCCCACTTAGTTTCACCCTACACCTGCCCTTTTTCTCAGCCCACTCTACCCAGTTTTGATGCCTACGCGCTCGCGAAAGACGCCTGGACCGCCGTCCTCGCGTGCATCATGACCTATACACACCGCACTCGGAAAGTACCATTCCAGTCACCACCCTGCGAATTTAATAAGGCATTCATGGTATAGGAAGTTCCCGTTCATTTAACCTCTCGCGAGCGCGTGCGGCGGACACAGCGACGAATTCCAATTCGATGCGCCGGGCGCAATCCGCCTTATAATCCGGCCCATGGCTTCGCCTACCCAGCAGCCGCCGGATCAACTTCTCCGCATTCACTGTGTGAAGGTCTTCGTCCGCGACCAGGAGCAGAGCCTGCGATTCTATCTCGACCAGCTCGGCTTTCATCTCGTGGCGGATACTCTGCTCCAGTCCGGCGAACGATGGCTGGCAGTCGCTCCTCCGGATGGCGAAACCGTGCTCGCGCTCGTCGCTCCGCCTCCGGATTCCAAGCAATTCGAACTCATTGGCCGCCCCACCGATGTCGTCTTCGTGACCGACGATGTCATCGCCCGCTACCGGGAATGGTCGCGCCGGGGCGTCAAGTTTCTCTCCGTCCCGAAGCTCAGGCGCATTAAAACCACCAAGACGATCTCGCCCGGACACGAATCCCCCATCTGGGGCGGCGTTTTCACCCGCTTCAAAGACCTCGACGGCAATTCCTTCTCGCTGGTCAGCTTCGACGAAGTGACTCGCGCCATCGAGGCGCAACGCCGCGCAGTGGCCGAGAAAGCAGAAGCGGAGCGCCGCGTCGCCCAGGAGCTCGAGATCGCGAAACAGGTACAAGCTCGACTCTTTCCCCAGCATCTGCCTTCCCTGAAAACCCTGGATTACGCAGGAAGCTGCGTTCAGGCCCGCCAGGTGGGTGGCGATTACTACGATTTCCTGGCTCTGGGCCAGCAACGGCTTTGCCTGGTAATCGGCGACATTTCCGGCAAGGGAATTGCCGCCGCTCTCCTCATGGCCAATTTGCAGGCCAATCTGCGCAGTCAGTGCACCATGGCGATCGAAGAACCGGAGCGGCTGCTGCAGTCGATCAACCGCCTCTTCTGCGAGAACACGCCCGACGGCGCCTACGCTACGTTCTTCTTTTCCGAATACGACGATCAGGCCGGCCGCCTGCGCTACGCCAACTGCGGCCATCTCTCGGCGCTACTGGTCCGCAGCGATGACCATGTAGAACGG